>JBJEDD010000016.1:0-16668 GCA_051871715.1 Muribaculaceae bacterium
TAATGCCGTGATGCGTGCGTATATTCTGCTCAGCATCAATCAAGAGGGCACATACAGCATGAAAAGCAGCATAATACAAACGATTAGCAACTCCATCCCAAAAACCAGATTGCAAAAGTACCCCAACTTGGGCTAAAGTAGCCTCTGCCTTCTCAATTTGATGTTTTACTAAGACCGCTCGCTCAGACTTATTAAGACTCATAGTAGCACAATTTTGTCAGTTTCAACGTTTTTATAAAAAGGTGTAAATTGACATTCTTGCCACTCGCTCTTACTGTAAACTTGCGGGTTGACTTCTTGACCAAGCGACCATCCTAATTCTTGAAGTGGGTATCCAACTCCATAATCACTGTAGGTCAACGAGGGTTTGTCGAGAAGGATCAACAGATCCCAGTCGCTAAGAGCATTTTCATCGCACCGTGCACGCGAGCCAAACAAAAACAACGAAGACTTCGGCGGCAAAGTATCCTTCGCCACTCGCGTCAGAGCCTGTATAAATCCTTCACGTGTAACCATTATGATTATTCTTTGACGCAAAGATAGTATTTTCAGGAAAATAAGCCAAATTTTTGAGCAAATATCTGCATTTAAAATCGACAAAGCCGCCCGGGAAGGGGGCGGCTTTGTTGATATCGCTGTTGATAGGGATTATTCGGCAGCGGGAGCCTCAGCGGCAGGAGCCTCAGCGGCGGGAGCTTCGGCAGCAGCGGGAGCTGCAGCTTTGCGGCGGCTACGGCGAGTGGTCTTGGTCTTGGCGTCCTTCTTGTCTTTCAACATAGCTTCGTTGTAGTCAACGAGCTCGATGAAGCAAGTCTGGGCGTTATCACCGAGACGGTTGCCGGTTTTGAGGATGCGGGTGTAACCACCGGGACGGTCAGCGATTTTCTCGGCGATGCCTTGGAAGAGTTCCTTGACAGCTTCCTTGCTCTGGAGATATTTGAAGACGAGTCGGCGGTTGCTCATGTTGTCGACCTTAGCGCGGTTGATGATAGGCTCGGCATAAACGCGGAGGGCTTTAGCCTTAGCGAGCGTAGTGAAGATGCGCTTGTGGAGGATGAGCGAGATTGTCATGTTAGCGAGCAAGGCGTCGCGGTGAGCCTTGGTGCGGCTAAGGTGATTGAATTTTTTATTATGTCTCATCGTGGTTTACTCTTTATCTAATTTGTATCGTGAAATATCCATTCCGAACGAGAGGTTGAGGCTTGTGAGGAGCTCTTCGAGCTCGGTGAGTGACTTCTTACCAAAGTTGCGGAATTTGAGCAGGTCGGTTTTGTTGAAGACGACGAGCTCGGCGAGGGTTTCTACTTCGGCGCTCTTGAGGCAGTTGAGTGCGCGCACGCTGAGGTCCATGTCAACGAGCTTGGACTTGAGGAGTTGGCGCATGTGGAGAACTTCTTCATCGAATACTTCGCCGCTCTCGGCTTCTTGAGTTTCGAGGGTAATCTTCTCGTCGGAGAAGAGCATGAAGTGGTAGATGAGGATTTTGGCAGCCTCTTTGAGGGCGTCTTTGGGGTGGATTGAGCCGTTGGTTTTGATTTCGATAATCAGCTTGTCGTAGTCGGTTTTTTGGTCTACACGGAAGTTTTCAACGGTGTACTTAACATTCTTGATAGGGGTGTAGGTGGAGTCGATGGCGATGGTGTCGATATCATCGTTGGGGGTGATATTTTCCTCGGCGGGTATCCAGCTACGGCCCTTGTTGATTGTAAGAGTGATGTTGAAGCTTGCCTTGGGATCCAAATGACAGATGACGAGGTCGGGGTTCATAACTTCGAAGCCCGAGAGGACCTTGCCGATGTCACCGGCTTTGAACACATCAGTGCCCGAGACATTGATAGTAACCTTCTCGTCGTCGTGATCTTCGACAGTTTGTTTGAGGTCGACCTGTTTGAGGTTGAGGATGATGTTTGTAACATCTTCCTTGACGCCGGGGATGGTATCGAATTCGTGCTTTACGCCGTCGATTTTGATAGAAGAAATCGCGAAGCCTTCCAATGAAGAGAGGAGGACACGACGCAAAGCGTTACCGACAGTGATACCATAGCCGGGTTCCAGGGGTTTGAACTCGAACTTGCCGTAGAAGTTATCAGCTTCAAGCATGATTACTTTCTCGGGTTTCTGGAATGCTAATATAGCCATGGATCTGATGTATTAAGATGATTATTACTTCGAATACAACTCGACGATGAGCTGTTCCTTGATATTCTCGGGGATATCCGAGCGCTCGGGGAGGTGGAGGAACTTACCGGCATTGGTGGGTTCGTCCCATTCGAGCCAGGGATACTTGCTGTGGTTGAAGCCGGCGAGGGCGTCGCCAATGACTTCGAGGGACTTGCTCTTCTCGCGAACGCCAACAACCTCACCGGGAACGACTTGGTATGAGGGGATGTTAACGACGGCGCCGTTAACGACGATGTGGCGGTGGAGTACGAGCTGACGGGCAGCGGCGCGAGTGGGAGCGATACCGAGGCGGTAAACTACGTTGTCAAGACGCGACTCGAGGAGTTGGAGAAGGATTTCACCGGTGATACCTTTGAGACGCGAAGCCTTGGCGAAGAGGTTGCGGAATTGTTTTTCCAATACGCCGTAGGTGTATTTAGCTTTTTGCTTTTCGCGGAGCTGGACGCCGTATTCAGATGTTTTGCGGCGCTTGTTCTGACCATGCTGGCCGGGGGGGAAGTTACGACGTTGAAGAACCTTGTCTTCGCCAAAGATGGGCTCGCCGAACTTGCGGGCTATTTTGGTCTTGGGACCTGTATATCTTGCCATATTATTTAAAAATCAGTTAAAAAAGTCCGAATTGCAGTGTGCCAATCATAGGACCGTATCTGTGTCAAGGTGTTGATAGCGGTGAGATGGCGCTGCATGACGGGGATTAAAGAATCTGTTTTGTTTAATAAAAACTAAAAGTGAAAGTAGAGGGAAGTCACGAGAGTCAGCGGCAGTAGTCGCATGATGAGTGACGAGGAACTGATTATTAAACTCTTCTACGCTTGGGAGGGCGGCAGCCATTGTGTGGCAGAGGAGTAACGTCGATAATTTCGACTACTTCGATGCCGGCACCATGGACGGTGCGGATGGCGCTTTCGCGGCCATTACCGGGACCCTTGACGTAGGCTTTAACTTTGCGGAGACCGAGGTCGTATGCAATCTTGGCGCAGTCCTGGGCAGCCATTTGAGCGGCGTAGGGAGTGTTCTTCTTAGAACCGCGGAAGCCCATTTTGCCGGCAGATGACCAGGAGATAACCTGACCCTCGCTGTTGGCGAGGCACACGATGATATTGTTGAAAGACGAATGAACGTGGAGTTGACCTTCAGCGCCAACTTTGACGTTTCTCTTCTTTGCTGCAACTGTCTTTTTTGCCATAGTAGATTATTATTTAGTAGCTTTCTTCTTGTTAGCAACGGTTTTCTTGCGGCCCTTGCGGGTACGAGCATTATTCTTGGTAGACTGACCGCGGACGGGGAGGCCGTTGCGGTGACGGATGCCGCGATAGCAGCCGATATCCATCAGGCGCTTGATGTTAAGCTGGATTTCCGAGCGGAGGTCGCCTTCGACTTTGTAGTCGGCGGCAATTACTTCGCGGACTTTGGCGGCTTGGGTATCGGTCCAGTCTTGAACCTTGATATTTACGTCCACGCCGGCTTTTTCAAGGATTGTCTTCGCCGAGCTACGGCCGATGCCGAAGATGTAGGTCAGGGCGATTTCACCTCTTTTATTCTGGGGGAGGTCAACTCCCACTATACGTATTGCCATAAATTAGTTGTCTTTTTTCTGCAAAAATAACAAAAATTATCCTTGACGTTGTTTGTACTTGGGGTTTTTCTTGTTGATCACATAAAGGCGACCCTTGCGGCGAACGATTTTGCTGTCCGGGGTGCGCTTTTTGATAGAAGCTCTTACTTTCATTTTATTCTTTTAGTTATATAGTTTGAGAAATTACTTATAACGAAGAGCGATGCGGCCTTTGGAGAGGTCATAGGGGGACATTTCGACACGCACTTTGTCGCCGGGGAGGATTTTGATGTAGTGCATACGCATCTTACCGGAGATGTGTGCGGTGATTTCGTGTCCGTTCTCGAGGACCACGCGGAACATAGCGTTGGA
The DNA here is from genome assembly GCA_051871715.1 of Muribaculaceae bacterium. Taxonomy (GTDB): domain Bacteria; phylum Bacteroidota; class Bacteroidia; order Bacteroidales; family Muribaculaceae; genus CAG-873. The sequence continues at coordinate 4,109 of JBJEDD010000016.1, forward strand.
GAGTGCTTCAACGATAGTGCCGTCTTGCTCAATTGCTGTCTGTTTTGCCATATAATTAAATGTATCGGTCGGGTACTGCTTGATGAATGTAATCGAAGGTGGTGAGGACTTCGGTGACACCGTCGATGATAGCGATGGTGTGTTCGAAGTGAGCTGAGGGCTTGCGGTCGCGAGTGCGACAGGTCCAGCCATCGTTCTCGATGACGATGTTGCGCGAGCCAAGGTTTATCATGGGCTCGATGCAGATGCACATGCCGTTGCGGATAACGGCACCGGTGCCGGGACGACCATAGTTGGGGACCTCGGGGCTTTCGTGCATGCTGCGACCGATGCCGTGGCCACACATTTCGCGGACGACAGAGTAGCCGCGACGCTCGCAGTAGGTCTGAACGGCATGGGCAATGTCGCCGATGCGACGCCCGGGGACACAAGCTTCGATGCCTACGTAAAGGCTCTCGCGTGTGGTGCGGCACAGCGCCATCACTTCGGGGGCTACGTCACCTACAGCGTAGGTGTAGCACATGTCGCCGTTGTATCCATCCTTCTCGACTACGGTATCGATGCCGATGATGTCGCCATCGCGCAGGGTGTAGTTGGATGGGAAGCCGTGGACGACTGTCTCATTTACTTCGATGCACAAGGTTCCGGGGAAGCCCTCGTATCCAAGACAGGCAGGCTTGCCACCATTGTCGTGAATGAATTCACGGGCAATGGTGTCGAGCTTGCGTGTAGTGACACCCGGGGCAATCCAACGCGCCACCTCGCCCATAGTGCGCGACACGAGGTCGGCGGCGATGCGCATGCGTTGCATTTCTTCCGGAGTTTTCAGATAAATCATCTTATTGTGCTTATCGTGCAGTTAACTGTTACTTAATCAATAGGCAGAGCCGGTGGTGCGACCCTTGATTTTGCCGTCCTTCATGAGGCCGTCGTAGTGGTGCATCTTGAGGTGAGCTTCGACTTGCTGGAGGGTGTCAAGGACAACGCCAACCATGATGAGCAGAGATGTGCCACCGAAGAATTGGGCGAAGTTCTGTGAGATACCGAAGAAGCGAGCGAAGGCGGGCAAGATAGCCACGATGCCGAGGAAGATAGAGCCGGGGAGAGTGATGCGGGACATGATGGTGTCGAGATACTCGGCGGTCTTCTTGCCGGGCTTAACGCCGGGGATGAAGCCATTGTTGCGTTTCATATCTTCAGCCATCTGAGTGGGACGCACGGTGATGGCGGTGTAGAAGTATGTGAATGCAACGATGAGGATGAAGAACAGGGCGTTGTACCAGAAGCTGTTAATGTCGGTGAAAGCCTGAACAAAGCTTGACTCGCCACGGAAACCGGCAAGAGTCATGGGGATGAACATGATAGCCTGGGCGAAGATGATAGGCATCACACCTGCGGCATTGACTTTCAGAGGGATGTACTGACGTTGACCTCCGTACTGACGGTTGCCGACGATGCGCTTGGCATACTGTACGGGCACCTTGCGGGTACCTTGTACGAGCATTACGGCGCAAACGGTAACAGCGAAGAGGAGAACAATCTCAACAATGAACATCACGAGACCGCCTTGGCTACCGGTGGTACCGGGGAGGCGTGAGGTGAATTCAAAGAAGAGGGCTCCCGGGAGGCGAGCGATAATACCTACCAAGATGATGAAAGAGATACCATTGCCGATACCGCGGTCGGTGATGCGTTCACCGAGCCAGAGGATGAACATAGCACCTGCAGCCATGATGATGGTGAGGTAGAGGATGGTCCAGAAACCGAGGGCGAGGTGACCGCCTGCGCCGGCTACTTGAACCTCGAGGTTGATGAGGTAAGCAGGGGCTTGGAGGCAGAGGATCAGCACAGTGAGGTAACGGGTGTACTGATTGAGTTTCTGGCGACCGCTTTCACCCTCGCGCTGCATCTTCTGGAACGACGGCAGGATCATACCGCAGAGTTGGATAACGATCGAAGCCGTAATGTAGGGCATGATACCCAGGGCGAAGATAGAAGCTTGGGAGAAAGCGCCACCCGAGAACATATCGAGGAGCTGCATCAGACCGCTCTTGTTGGTGAAAGAAGCCAAGGCGTCGATGTCGGAAGGCGAGATGCCGGGGAGGACAACGTAGCAACCGAGACGATAAACCAAGACTAAGAGCAGGGTGACGAGGATGCGTTTGCGCAGCTCTTCAATAGTCCAAATATTCTTGAGGGTGTCGACGAATCTCATTATTGTTCAATTTTTGATACCGAGCCACCGGCGGCTTCGATGGCAGCCTGGGCGGCAGCCGAGAAGGCGTGTGCCTCGATGGTTAATGCAGTGTTGAGGGCGCCGTTAGCAAGAATTTTAACGAGCTGGTTGCGGCGGACGAAGCCGGCAGCGCGCAACTCTTCGAGACCGATGTTGGTGAGGTTCTTGGCTTGAGCCAACTCAGCGATAAGGGCGAGGTTGATAGCCTTGTACTCCTTGCGGTTGATGTTCTTGAAGCCCCACTTGGGAAGGCGACGTTGGAGAGGCATTTGACCGCCTTCGAAGCCGATCTTGCGAGAGTAGCCCGAGCGCGACTTGGCGCCTTTGTGACCACGAGTAGAAGTGCCGCCCTTGCCCGAACCGGGACCACGACCGATGCGAGTGTTGTGTTTAACAGAACCGACGGCGGGTTGAATATTGCTTAAATCCATAGTAATTAACTGAATTATGCGTTGGTCACTTCGACGAGGTGACGAACTTTGTTAACCATACCCATCACATCGGGTGTGTCTTCCTTGACGACGGTGTGATGCATTTTCTTGATGCCAAGTGCGTCGAGGGTGCGTTTCTGCACGGCGGGGCACTTGATGCGGCTCTTTATCTGGGTGATTTTGATCTTTGCCATAATTTCGAGAATGATTAGCCTTTGAATACTTTTTCTACCGAGATACCACGATTGTGGGCTACCTGAGCGGGTGAGCGCATTTCGCCGAGAGCGGCGATTGTAGCCTTAACCAAGTTGTGGGGGTTGGAAGAGCCTTTGCTCTTGGCGAGGACGTCGGTGATGCCGACGCTCTCGAGGACGGCACGCATAGCGCCACCGGCTTTAACACCGGTACCGTGAGAGGCGGGTTTGAGGATGATGCGAGAGCCGCCGAACTTGGCAACTTGTTCGTGAGGGATGGTACCCTTGTGTACGGGGACTTTGATAAGGTTTTTCTTGGCTGATTCAACGCCCTTGGCGATAGCAGCCTGTACTTCGTTGGCCTTGCCCAAGCCCCATCCGATGATGCCGTTTTCATTGCCGACAACGACGATGGCAGCGAAGGTGAATGTGCGACCACCCTTGGTTACCTTGGTAACGCGGTTGATGGCGACCAAACGATCCTTGAGGTCGAGGTCGCTGGTTGTTTTAACTCTATTGTTCTTGATTGCCATAATCGTTTAGAATTTAAGTCCGCCTTTGCGGGCAGCATCGGCAAGAGATTTAACACGACCGTGGAACAGATAACCGTTGCGGTCAAAAACTACTTCGTTGATGCCGGCTTCGAGGGCTTTCTTAGCGATAGCCTCGCCCACCTTTGCAGCGATCTCGATTTTGGTACCTTCCTCGATACCCTTCGAAGATGTTGATACGATGGTTTTGCCTGCGAGGTCGTCGATGAGTTGCACGTAGATCTGCTTGTTGGAGCGGAATACTGTCATGCGGGGACGAGTAGCAGTGCCGGAGATACGGCCGCGGATGCGAGCCTTGATTTTATTTCTTCTGTCAATCTTAGATATCATGATGGTGTCGTTTTAATTATTTGGCACCGGCAGTCTTGCCGGACTTACGACGAATAACTTCGCCAACAAACTTGATACCTTTGCCCTTGTAGGGTTCGGGCTTACGGAGCGAGCGGATCTTGGCACAAACCTGACCGAGGAGTTGCTTGTCGTTGGAGGTGAGGATGATGAGCGGGTTTTTGTTACGCTCGTTCTTAGCCTCGACGGTAACCTCGGGGGGGAGCTTGATATATATTGCGTGAGAGAAACCGAGCGACAACTCCAGGATGTGGGGGTCGTTGGTAGTTGCGCGGTAACCTACGCCTACTAATTCCAGTTCTTTGCGATAACCTTCAGAGACGCCTACGACCATATTGTGGATGAGAGCGCGATAGAGGCCGTGGAGTGCGCGGTGCTCGCGGTCGTCGGAGGGGCGCTTAACGATGATGTGACCATCTTCAACCTCGACGGTGATGTCGGGGTTAATGGCTTGCTGAAGGCTCGAGTTCTTGCCCTTTACGGTGACTACGTTGTCTTTAACCTCAACGGAGACACCTGCAGGGATTGCGATGGGAGCTTTACCTATACGTGACATGATAATTGGGGATTAAAGATTAATAAACATAGCAAAGGACTTCGCCGCCCACTTTTTCTTGGGCAGCTTGCTTGTTAGTCATAACACCGCGAGATGTCGAGAGGATAGCGATACCGAGACCGTTGAGGACGCGGGGCATATCCTTGTAACCGGCATACTGGCGGAGACCCGGGCGAGAAACGCGACGGAGGCCTTTGATGGCGTTGACGCGGTCGACGGGGTCGTACTTAAGGGCTATCTTGATAGTGCCGGCGGGGTTTTCGCCGTCGACAAACTTGTAGTTGAGGATATAGCCCTGTTCAAAAAGAATCTTAGTGATTTCTTTTTTCAAGTTTGAGGCGGGAATCTCGACCACTCGGTGGTTGGCCTTGATAGCGTTCCTCAATCTTGTGAGATAATCTGCTATAGGATCTGTCATTGTTTTGATGTTTAAATTGATCGGGATTAGAGCATCCCAACAATATTTAATTCACTGTTAATTGTTAAAAAAGATGTGGGAGCCGACCCGGAGCGGATGCTGAGAATCCGCAGGTGGGCGGGGAAGGAAGAGTCTTGGCTCAGAGCCGTCTCCCGGGAAAGATTGGCGTGTGCCGGAGGTATAACCTTAACGACTGGTTACCAGCTGGCTTTTTTCACGCCGGGGATGAGGCCTGCCGAAGCCATCTCGCGGAATTGGATACGAGAGAGGCCGAACTGGCGCATATATCCTTTGGGGCGACCGGTGATAGAGCAGCGGTTGTGGAGGCGAACGCGAGAAGCGTTTTTGGGCAACTTCTGGAGTTCCTGATAAGCCTCGTAGTCGCCGACAGCCTTGAGGGCTGCTTTTTTCTCGGCGTACTTAGCGACCAGGCGAGCGCGCTTAACCTCGCGGGCTTTCATTGATTCTTTTGCCATAGCTTACTTCTTTTCGTTTTTGAAGGGAAGACCAAAAGCTTTGAGCAGAGCGTAACCTTCCTCGTCGGTGGGGGCGGAGGTAACGAAGGTGATGTTCATACCCATGAGCTTGTTAATATTGTCGATGTTAATCTCGGGGAAGATGATCTGCTCGGTGATGCCGAGGGTGTAGTTGCCACGGCCGTCGAGCTTGCCTTCGATGCCCTTGAAGTCGCGGATACGGGGGAGAGCGATGCGGACGAGACGCTCGAGGAACTCGTACATGCGCTCGCGGCGGAGTGTAACGCGCACACCGATGGGCATTTTCTTACGAACCTTGAAGTTAGAGATATCTTTGCGCGAGAGTGTAGCGACAGCCTTTTGACCGGTGATGGCGGTGAGCTCATTGATAGCGATGTCGATGAGCTTCTTGTCTTGAGTAGCCTCGCCGATACCTTGGTTGATAACGATCTTCTCCAGGCGGGGGACACGCATCACGGTGGTGTAGCCGAACTCCTTGGTGAGGGCGGGCACGATGCGTTCTTTGTAATCTTTGCTAAGTGTAGTTTCCATTATTTGATCTCCTGTCCTGATTTTTTAGCGATACGAACACACTTGCCGTCCTCGCGCTTGAGAGCGATGCGAGTGGGCTTGTCGGTCTTGGGGTCGATGAGGCTGAGATTCGAGATGTGAATGGGAGCCTCCTTCTTGACTAAGCCACCTTGGGGGTGCTGAGCCGAGGGTTTTGTAGCCTTGGTGACCATATTGACGCCTTCGACGATAGCGCGGTACTTGGAGGGTTGAACCTCAAGGACGCGGCCTTTGGCGCCTTTGTCGTCCCCGGCGAGGACGTAAACCATGTCACCTTTCTTGATATGCAATTTCATGATTGAATAATTTTGTCAGGTTATTGATTTAGAGTACCTCGGGTGCAAGGGAAACAATCTTCATGTTTGTGGCGCGGAGCTCACGGGCAACCGGGCCGAAGATACGAGTGCCACGCAACTCGCCGGCGTTGTTGAGGAGGACGCAGGCGTTGTCGTCGAAGCGGATGTAGGAGCCGTCGGGGCGACGGATTTCCTTCTTGGTGCGGACGACGATTGCCTTGGATACAGTACCCTTCTTGACGTCGGAGCTGGGGATGACGCTCTTGATAGAGACGACGATGATGTCGCCTACCGATGCGTAACGACGACCGGTGCCACCGAGCACATGGATGCAGAGGGCTTCCTTGGCGCCGCTATTATCGGCTACGGTTAAACGAGATTCTGTCTGTATCATTGTTACTTAACTTTTTCAATTATTTCAACTAAGCGCCATCTCTTGGTCTTTGACAAGGGACGAGTCTCCATCAAGCGAACGGTATCGCCTACACTGCACTCGTTATTTTCATCGTGGGCATGGTATTTTTTGCTTTTGTTGACAAATTTACCATAGATAGGATGTTTTTCCTTCCACTTAATGGTGACAGTGATAGTCTTGTCGCCCTTGTTGCTGGAAACAACCCCGATGCGCTCTTTTCTTAAATTACGTTTTTCCATATTCGTGCTGGGGATTATTTGTTGTTGAGTTCGCGGAGACGCAGCTCTGTTTTCACGCGAGCGATCATACGACGGTCGGCAGTAATCTTGGCGGGATTGTCCAGGGGAGACACTGCGTGGTTGACTTTCAACTGCAGGTAATCCTTTTCCATAACTTCCAGGCGCTCGAGGAGGTCGGCCGTGCTGAGTTCTTTAATTTCTTCTTTCTTCATGACTGCTTACACATTTTGAGATGGGTCATAGTCGCGACGAACGACAAACTTGGTGACAACGGGGAGTTTCTGGGCTGCGAGACGGAGAGCCTCCTTGGCTACGTCGAAGGGCACGCCCTCAACTTCGATGATGATACGACCGGGAGTAACTGGAGCCACGAAACCTTCGGGAGAACCTTTACCTTTACCCATGCGGACTTCGGCAGGCTTCTTAGTGATAGGCTTATCGGGGAAGATGCGGATCCAGATTTGACCCTGACGTTGCATATAACGAGTCACCGCGATACGAGCGGCTTCGATTTGGCGACCGGTGATCCACTTGGATTCCAAGGTCTTGATGCCAAAGGAGCCGAAAGCGAGCTGATTGCCGCGTTGGGCTTCGCCCTTCATGCGGCCTTTCTGCTGGCGGCGGAATTTTGTTTTCTTAGGTGCTAACATAGTCCTTTAATCGGCTTTTTGGTTTAACGATTGTTTTTGGCACGACGGAAGCCACCGCGACGGGAGTTGCCGTTGGCAGCAGCGGGGCGGCCTTCTTTTTGTGCAGATGTGAATTGGGGAGCGAGGTCGCGCTTGCCATACACTTCGCCGCGGCAGATCCAGACTTTCACACCGATGACGCCCACCTTGGTGTGAGCTTCAACGAGGGAGTAGTCGATGTCGGCGCGGAGAGTGTGGAGGGGAGTACGACCTTCCTTGAACATCTCGCTGCGAGCCATTTCGGCGCCGTTGAGGCGGCCTGCGACTTGCACCTTGATGCCCTCGGCACCGGCGCGCATTGTAGAAGCGACAGCCATCTTGACTGCGCGACGATAGGCTACCTTGCCTTCGATCTGTCGAGCGATGGTAGCGGCAACGATTTCGGCGTCGAGCTCGGGGCGCTTGATTTCATAAACATTAATTTGAACGTCCTTGTCGGTGATCTTGGCGAGCTCTTTCTTGAGGGCTTCGACGTCTTGACCGCCCTTGCCGATGATGAGACCGGGGCGCGAGGTGCAGACGGTGATAGTGATCAACTTGAGGGTACGCTCGATGACAACGCGCGAGACGCTACACTTGGCGAGGCGGACGTTGAGATATTCGCGGAGTTTGTAATCTTCGAGGATATTGGCGGGGTACTTGCCTTTTTCAGACCAGTTGGAGTCCCAGCCACGGATTACGCCTAAGCGATTGCTGATAGGATTAACTTTCTGACCCATGTTTTATGCCTCTTTAGCGTTATCAATAGTATCAAGGATAATAGTGACGTGGTTGCTACGCTTGCGGATGCGGTAGCCACGGCCTTGGGGAGCGGGGCGGAGACGCTTGAGAGTGGTGGCACAGCCTACATAAATAGTTTTGATGTAGAGAGTGTCGTTCTCTGCTTTGGTTTCGTTCTTAGCTTCCCAGTTGGCGACAGCGCTCAGCAGGAGCTTACGCACGCGAGCGGCTGCCTCTTTATTAGAGAATTTGAGGATGCCGAGGGCACGGAACACTTCCTTGCCACGCACCATATCGGCAACCAAGCGCATTTTGCGGGGCGAGGTGGGGACGTTGTTAAGCTTTGCGAAAGCAACGTCCTTGAGAGCCTCGTGGCGCTTTTCGGCTGAATTTCTTTTTCTTACACCCATTGTTTTTTCTTTTTAATCGAATTTGTAATAACGGGCCCTAATTATTTTTTCTTATTGCCGGCATGGCCACGGAAGGTGCGAGTGGGTGCGAATTCACCCAATTTGTGTCCCACCATATTTTCGGTGACGTATACGGGAATAAACTTGTTACCGTTGTGAACTGCGAAAGTGTGGCCGACAAATTCGGGTGCGATCATAGAAGCGCGGCTCCAGGTTTTGATAACGCTGCTCTTGCCGGATTCATTCATCGCCTCGACCTTCTTCTCGAGTTTGACGCTGATAAAGGGTCCTTTTTTTAATGAACGACTCATAATTACTTAATTTATCAGATTACTTTTTACGTCTTTCGATGATATACTTCGACGAGAGCTTCTTGGGAGCGCGAGTCTTCAAGCCCTTAGCATAAAGGCCCTTGCGCGAACGGGGATGACCACCGGAAGCGCGACCTTCGCCACCACCCATGGGGTGATCGACAGGGTTCATAACGACACCGCGGTTGCGGGGGCGACGGTTGAGCCAACGAGAGCGGCCAGCCTTGCCGGAGCTTTCCAAGGAGTGTTCGCTATTGCCGACAACGCCGACGGTTGCCTTGCAAGCGGCGAGCACTTTGCGAGTTTCGCCTGAAGGTAATTTGATAATCGCGTAATCGCCCTCACGGGAGATGAGTTGAGCGAAGGTACCGGCAGCGCGAGCCATGAAGGCGCCTTGACCGGGACGGAGCTCGATGTTGTGGATTACGGTACCGACGGGGATCTTGCTCAGGGGGAGAGCGTTGCCGACTTCGGGAGCGGCATCGGGTCCACTGAGGACAGTTTGACCAACTTCGAGACCGTTGGGTGCAATGATGTAAGCTTTCTCGCCGTCTACATAGTAGAGCAAGGCAATGCGAGCCGAGCGGTTGGGATCGTACTCGATGGTCTTGACAGTGGCGGGAATGCCATCCTTGGTTCTCTTAAAGTCGATGAAGCGGAATTTGCGCTTGTGACCACCGCCAAGGTAGCGAGTGGTGAGGTGACCCTCGGCGTTGCGACCGCCGCTGGTGCGTTTTCCGCAGGTAAGAGTCTTTTCTGGTGCATTAGCAGTGGAGGTGCGCACTTCGGTTTTGCCGTCGACTTTCACGGCTTCGGTGCGCTTGAATACACCAATAATCTTGTGACGTTGCCCGGGGGTAGTGGGCTTAAATTTCTTTACTGCCATTGTTATTAAATGTTGCTATAAAAGTCGATAGTTTCACCTTCGCCGACAGTGACGTAAGCTTTCTTCCACTGGGCGGTTTTGCCGCGGAGGAGGCCGCTCTTGATCCAGCGCGACTTGTTCTTGGCGCGCATGACGGCGGTGTTCACCTTAAGCACCTTGACGCCGTAGAGCGCTTCAACCAGTGCCTTAATCTGACCTTTGTCGGCCTTGGGGGATACGGCAAAGGTGTAGCGATTAAGCTTCTCTGTGAGCTTAGTCGCTTTCTCTGTGAGAATGGGTTTGATTGAAATTTCCATCTTCGCTGTGGTGATTAAAGTTTATTAATAAGTTCAACACTGCCCTCGGTGAGCACCAGAGCATTGTTGTTGAGGATTACATACGTATTGAGGTCGGACGCAGAGGCGAGCTTTGCGTTCGGCACATTACGGACTGACAAATATACGGAGTTTTCTTTAGATGACAAAACCAAGAGTACTTTTTTGCCGTCGATTTTAAGATCTTTAGCAAATTTTATATATTCTTTAGTTTTGTGTGTCTCAAAAGTAAAGTTCTCCACTACGATAATCTCGCCTGCAGCAGCCTTAGCAGAGAGAGCCGAGCGACGTGCCAGCTCCTTGAGCTTGCGGTTGAGCTTGAAGCGATAGTCGCGAGGACGGGGACCGAAGACGCGACCGCCACCGATGAGGACCGGTGAGTTGATGTCGCCGATACGGCTACCGCCGCCACCTTTTTGCTTGTGGAGCTTGCGGGTAGAGCCGCTTACTTCGCTACGTTCTTTGCTCTTGTGGGTACCTTGACGGTGGTTGGCGAGATATTGCTTAACGTCGAGATAGATGGCGTGCTCGTTGGCTTCGATGCCGAACACCTCGTCGTTGAGGACAGCCTTGCGGCCGGTGTCCTTACCTTCTTTAGTTAAAATTGCGACTTCCATTTTACTTCTCAATTAAGACGATTGAACCTTTACTACCGGGGATAGAACCCTTGATCATTAACACATTGTGCTCGGCAATAACCTTCACTACCTGGAGGTTCTGCACGGTGACACGCTTGTTGCCGAGTTGACCAGCCATGCGCATGCCCTTGAACACCTTAGCGGGATAGGAGCAGGCACCGATCGAACCGGGAGCGCGGAGGCGGTTGTGCTGGCCGTGAGTAGTCTGGCCTACACCGCCGAAGCCGTGGCGCTTAACGACGCCCTGGAAGCCTTTACCCTTAGAGGTGCCGACGATGTCGACGAAATCGGCTTCAGAGAACAGGTCCACTGTGATAGTGTCGCCTAATTTGTAGCTGTCGCCAAACCCTTTGAACTCGGCCAAGTGGCGCTTGGGGGTAACACCTGCTTTGGCGAAGTGACCCTGGAGGGGCTTGGTGGTATGCTTTTCCTTAGCATCCTGGAAGCCCAACTGGAGTGCTTCATAGCCGTCGGTAGCGACGGTTTTAACCTGTGTTACGACGCAAGGACCTACTTCGATAACAGTGCACGGCACGTTCTTGCCGTCGGCACTGAACACGGATGTCATTCCGATTTTCTTTCCAATTAATCCTGGCATTTCTTTATTATTTAATTTGGGTTGATGTTAACTGATGTGATGCGTTATTACACCTTGATTTCTACTTCCACGCCGCTGGGCAATTCGAGCTTCATGAGGGAGTCGATTGTCTTGGCAGTCGAGTTGTGGATCTCGATGAGGCGCTTGAACGACGAGAGTTGGAATTGCTCGCGAGCCTTCTTGTTAACGAAGGTAGAGCGGTTGACAGTGAAGATGCGCTTGTGGGTGGGCAGAGGAATGGGGCCCGAGATGATAGCGCCGGTAGCCTTCACGGTCTTTACGATCTTTTCAGCCGACTTGTCGACCAAGTTGTGATCGTAAGATTTCAGTTTGATGCGAATTTTTTGGCTCATATTGTGATTCTTTTTTTGTTTACTTAAGCAGGTCTACACGGCCCTGGCACTCGGTCAGGACGTTGCGAGCGATGGAAGTAGATACCTCGCTGTAGTGCGAGAACGACATTGTAGAGGTAGCGCGACCCGAGGTGATGGTACGCAAGGCAGTCACGTAGCCAAACATTTCGGCAAGAGGAGCCTTAGCCTTAACTACGCGTGCACCTGAGCGGCTGGTTTCCATACCTTCGACTTGACCACGACGCTTGTTGAGGTCGGAGATAACGTCGCCCATCGATTCCTCGGGGGTAACGACTTCGATCTTCATGATAGGCTCGAGGAGCACGGGACCGGCTTGTTCGCAGGCTTTCTTGAATGCCTGGATAGCACAGAGCTCGAACGAGAGCTGATCGGAGTCGACGGGGTGGAACGAACCATCGATAACGGTAACCTTGAGTTGCTCAACGGGATAGCCGGCGAGCACACCGTTCTTCATAGCGGTCTGGAAGCCCTTCTGGATCGAGGGGATGAATTCCTTAGGAATATTACCGCCCTTAACCTCGTCAACGAATTGCAAGTTGCCTTCGAAGCCTTCGTCGATGGGCTCAACGCGAACGATGATATCAGCGAATTTACCACGACCACCGGTCTGCTTCTTGAATACTTCGCGCAATTGAACGGGCTTGGTGATAGCTTCCTTGTAGGTAACTTGGGGACGGCCTTGGTTGCATTCAACCTTGAACTCACGACGGAGACGGTCGATGATAATATCCAAGTGGAGCTCGCCCATACCCGAGATAACGGTTTGACCGGTCTCTTCGTTGGTAGCTACGCGGAATGTGGGGTCCTCTTCGGCGAGTTTCTGCAAGCCAACACCGAGCTTGTCGAGGTCCTTCTGGGTCTTGGGCTCTACGGCGATACCGATAACGGGA
>JBJEDD010000017.1:0-16626 GCA_051871715.1 Muribaculaceae bacterium
CTGCGGCACCTCCACCGAGCCAATCTGTTTCATGCGCTTCTTGCCTTTCTTCTGTTTCTCCAACAGTTTGCGCTTGCGCGAGATATCGCCGCCATAACACTTGGCTGTCACATCCTTGCGAACAGCCTTGATGGTCTCGCGAGCGATGATTTTCGCTCCGATTGCGGCTTGTATGGCGATATCGAATTGCTGTCGAGGTATCAATTCCTTGAGTTTCTCGCACATACGTCTGCCGAATGTCAGTGCATTGTCGGCATGCGTCAATGTTGACAAGGCATCAACGCTCTCGCCATTGAGCAGAATATCCAATTTGACCAATTTCGACTCTCTGAAGCCATGGATATGGTAGTCAAATGAAGCATATCCCTTGGAGATGCTCTTCAGTTTGTCATAGAAATCAATCACGATTTCGCCCAAGGGCATATCGAATGTCAGTTCCATGCGATGACCGCCCGATATATACTCTTGGCGCACCAATTCACCGCGCTTGCCCAAGCACAAGGTCATTATCGGACCGATAAATTCGGGCGTTGTAATCACCGATGCACGTATGTATGGCTCCTCAATGTGGTCGATAAGAGTAATGTCGGGCAATCCCGAGGGGTTGTGCACCTCGGTCATATTGCCTTTCTTGTCATACACCTTATACGACACGTTGGGCACCGTGGTGATGACATCCATATCAAATTCGCGTCCAAGTCGCTCCTGGATAATCTCCATGTGCAAGAGTCCGAGAAATCCGCAACGGAAGCCGAAGCCAAGGGCTGCCGACGACTCAGGAGTGAAGGTCAACGATGCATCGTTCAACTGCAATTTCTCCAACGATGCACGCAGGTTCTCAAAGTCCTCGGTCTCAATGGGGTACACGCCGGCAAACACCATCGGCTTAACTTCTTGGAAGCCATGAATTGCCTCGTCACATGGCTTGTCGACATGGGTGATTGTATCGCCCACTTTAACCTCGCGAGAGCTCTTTATACCCGAAATGATATAACCCACATTGCCTGCCGACAACTCCTTGCGAGGCGACAAGTCGAGTTTGAGCACGCCGATCTCGTCAGCGTGATACTCCTTACCCGTAGCGACAAATTTCACAAAGTCGTCAGTGCGGATAGTGCCGTTGACTATCTTGAAATAGGCTATTATACCACGGAAGGGGTTGAATACCGAGTCAAAGATTAAAGTCTGAAGCGGTGCATCGGGGTCACCTTTCGGTGCCGGAATACGCTCGATAATTGCTCGCAATATCTCGGGGATGCCCATGCCGGTCTTGCCACTCGCATGGATTATCTCATCATGGTCACAGCCGATCAGTTCAACAATTTGGTCTGATACCTCTTCGGGATTTGCCGAGTCCAAGTCACACTTGTTGAGTACCGGAATAATCTCCAAATTATTGTCTATTGCCATATACAAATTGGAGATAGTCTGAGCCTGAATACCTTGCGAGGCATCGACGATAAGCAGAGCGCCCTCACAGGCGGCTATCGAGCGCGACACCTCATACGAGAAGTCCACGTGTCCCGGGGTGTCAATCAAGTTGAGCACATATTTCTCGCCGTCGAGTTCATAATCCATCTGTATGGCATGGCTCTTGATAGTGATACCACGTTCGCGCTCCAAGTCCATATCGTCGAGCACCTGTGCTTCCATATCCTTGGCGGCTATGGTGTTGGTGTACTCCAACAAACGGTCAGCTAAGGTGGACTTGCCATGGTCGATATGCGCAATAATGCAGAAATTTCGTATATTTTTCATATTAATCCTTTACTTATTATTTAGTGGCTCAAGCGCTATGGCATTGAGACGATGCTCGAGCTCGGTAGATGTCAAGCGGGTCACTAATCTGCCACGATGTGCGATTGAGATATTGCCGGTCTCCTCCGATACGATGATTGCTGCGGCATCGGTGGCTTGAGCGATGCCCAATGCCGATCGGTGTCGCAAACCCATATAGCGGGGTACATCGCTGTCGTGGCTCACCGGCAAAATACAGCCTGCCGCTACCAAGCGCCCATGGGCTACTATCAATGCGCCATCGTGCAAGGGCGAATTCTTGAAGAATATATTCTCGATGAGACGCGTATTGATGTCTGCATTAATCATATCGCCGGTCTTGGCATAATTGTCAAGCGGCATCGTTTGTTCTATAACAATCAAGGCACCGGTTTTGCTCTTTGCCATATTCATGCAAGCATACACCACAGGCATCACCCATGCACTTGCCTTGGCATCTTCTTCTCCGCGATGATGGTGAAAGAGCTTGGCAAGGAAATGCCATCGCCGGTGCGAGCCCAATTCCACCAAGAAGCGCTTTATTTGCTCCTGGAAGAGTATCACAAGGATGAGGAAGCCGATGCTCATGAATTTATCGAGAATGGAGCCGATAAGCCGCATCTCAAATATCTCCGAAGCAAGCACCCACACCACTATGAACGAAACCACACCATAAAAAATATTGATGGTGCCCGACTCCTTCATCAAGCGGTACACATAGTACAACAGTACCGCCACTAATAAAATGTCAAGTATATCTTTTATTCCGAAGTCAAGCATGGCATTCAATATTTATAAGGTGTATTTTCAATTAAGCCACTTGGCGGTAGCGTTGTAAACGGCTACGGCATGCACTGCCGCCTTCACATCGTGCACGCGCAAGATAGCCGCGCCACGAGTCAATGCCAAGGTGTTCAGCGCTGTTGTTGCCTCAAGAGCATCATCGGCTGTTATTCCGAGCAGGCGCGTTGCCATAGACTTGCGAGAAACTCCTACCAGCAAGGGGCGGTGCAACAAATGAAGCAAGTTCATATGCCCGAGCAATTCATAGTTTTGCTCCAGGGTCTTGGCGAAACCGAAGCCAGGGTCGACAATCACATCGTTGACACCCATCATCGACAATTGCCCCAGACGTTCGCCTAATTCTGCCAATACATCGGCGGTCACGTCGTCATACTTGGCATACTCTTGCATATCCTGTGGTGTACCACGCATATGCATCAGGATATATGGCACCTGCAAGTCGGCAACGGTGTCAAACATATCCTTGTCGAGCAAGCCACCGGCTACGTCGTTTATAATATCCGCGCCCAACTCCTCGACTGCCTTGCGAGCGACATCGGCACGATAGGTATCTATCGAGATATGTGCCTTGTCGCCTATAGCCTCACGAATTGCCGGCACTACAGCCGCCAAGCGCTCGTATTCTTCCTCTGCCGTCGGAGAAGCCGAGCCGGGACGTGTCGAGCACGCTCCCACATCGATAAATTTGGCTCCATCGGCAACCATCGCTGCAGCACGACCCGCAGCTACTCCGGCTCCGGATACTCGCGAAGCGCCATAGAACGAGTCGGGCGTGGCATTGATGATACCCATCACTGCCGGCTCTTCATAACTATACAGTTTGCCTCGTATATTCAGTGTAAATGCCTGCATATCAACAATATTTAACGATTTGCGCGCTTGCGCTCCAATTCGTCGAGGATTATCTTGCGCAGACGTATATGATGGGGCGTTACCTCAACATACTCGTCTTCCTTGATGTACTCCAATGCCTCTTCGAGCGAGAATACTACCGGTGGCACGATACGAGCCTTGTCGTCGGCACCTGATGCACGCATATTGGTCAGTTTCTTGCTCTTGGTCACATTGACCACGATGTCATTATCCTTGGCGTTCTCACCTACGACTTGCCCGGCATACACTTCTTCCTGGGGGAAGATGAAGAAACGTCCGCGGTCTTGCAACTTGTCAATAGCGTAGGCATAGGCAGTGCCCGCTTCCATGGCGATGAGAGAGCCATTGGTGCGACGCTCTATATCGCCTTTCCATGGCTGATATTCGAGGAAACGGTGAGCCATAATCGCTTCGCCGGCTGATGCTGTCAACACATTGTTGCGCAAGCCTATGATGCCGCGTGAAGGAATATTAAATTCCATATGTACGCGGTCGCCTTGCGACGACATCGACACCATTTCGCCCTTGCGACGGGTTACCATATCAATAATCTTTGACGAGTATTCCTCAGTGACATTGATAGTCAGCAACTCGACAGGCTCGCATTTTTGCCCGTCTATCTCTTTGATAATTACCTGAGGCTGACCCACTTGCAATTCATAGCCCTCGCGACGCATTGTCTCTATAAGCACCGACAAGTGAAGAACGCCACGCCCATACACTGTCCATATATCGCGCGAGGGGTCTTTATGCACTTTCAACGCCAAGTTTCGGTCGAGCTCGCGAGTCAGGCGGTCGCCTATATGGCGCGATGTAACATATTTGCCGTCGCGTCCGAAGAAGGGCGAGTCGTTGATAGTGAAAGTCATTGACATTGTAGGCTCGTCGATGGCTATGCGGGGTAGGGGCTCGGGGTTCTCTGCCGATGCTATGGTATCACCGATTTCAAAACCCTCAATACCGACCAATGCGCAGATGTCGCCGCTGCTCACAGCCTCGACTCGCTTGCGTCCCATGCCCTCAAATGTGTGCAACTCCTTGATGCGTTGCTTCACCACCGAGCCATCCTTGCGACACAATGCGATTTCCATACCCTCGCGAATGGTGCCGCGATGTACACGTCCCACTGCGATACGTCCCACATAGTTGGAGTAATCCAGCGAGGTAATAAGCATCTGTGCGTCACCCTCCAAGGTGGTAGGTGCAGGTATATTCTCAATGATGGCATCGAGTAGGGGAATGATGTTATCTGTGGGCTGAGTCCAGTCGGTGCTCATCCAGCCGTTCTTTGCCGAGCCGAAGATGGTCGGGAAGTCGAGTTGCTCCTCCGAGGCATTGAGGCTGAACATCAAGTCGAAAACCATATCTTGCACCTCCGACGGACGGCAGTTGGGCTTATCTACCTTATTAATTACTACCACAGGCTTCAAACCTATGCGTATCGCTTTCTCAAGCACAAAACGTGTCTGTGGCATCGGACCCTCAAACGCATCTACCAACAGCAGACAGCCGTCTGCCATATTCAATACTCGCTCCACTTCGCCTCCGAAGTCGGCGTGTCCCGGGGTGTCAATAATATTAATCTTTGTACCTTTGTAATTGATTGACACATTCTTGGAGAGGATTGTGATGCCACGCTCACGCTCCAAATCGTTGTTGTCAAGAATTAATTCGCCTGCATTTTGGTTCTCGCGGAACAAGTGACCCGCAAGCAACATCTTGTCCACCAAGGTCGTCTTGCCATGGTCGACGTGTGCGATTATGGCGATGTTTCTAATATTCTGCATATATTTCCTATTGTTTACAGTCTGCAAAGTTACGAAAAATACCTCGTTTAATCTATGAAATACTAAAATTTTCGTAACTTTGCACCTACGAACAGACAAAAATACCATAATGAAAATCAATTTGCGTAAATCATTTGTGTCGTTGATGGCGCTGGCTGTCTTTGCCGGGGCTTGGGCGCTTGACCTTCCTATCAAGTCTATTAATGGCAAAGATTACTATTACTATGCCGTCAAGCGCGGCGATTCCCTCATCGCTGTAGCCAATGCCTTGGGGGTCACTCGCGACGACATTATTAAATATAACCCAGCTGCTGCCGATGGCTTGCGCCAGGGAACAACACTCTATCTTCCCGTCTCGGAGTATAAAAATATCGCATCTCCGGCACAAAATGATGCCGGTGCACAGCACTCCGAGCCTTTCCCTTACAAGGTTAAGCGCGGCGAGACCCTCTTCGGCATCAGCCATCGCTTCGGCGTTAAGCCCGATGATATCATCGCCCTCAACCCCGCTACGCGCAATGGCTTGAAAGCCGGTCAGACTATCATGATTCCTGCCGGCGCTGCGGTCGAGACTGAAGCAGTGACCCCGGTAGCCACTCCCGAGCCGGTGGGCGCTGAACATCAGCCCGAGGAAATACCCTCTGTCGGCATCGACGACTCAGTGCGCTCTCTCACTCCGGTGGTTATGGAGCCTACCGAGATTATTCCTACCACCGATGTTCGTCCCTCGATAGCCTTGTTCTTACCTCTCTCACTCAATGGCAATGCCCAGGAGCGTGCCGCCAAGACGTCCACCGAGTTTGTCAAGGGCTTTATGCTCGGACTTAATTCTATGAGAGACACATCGCTGCCAGTTGATATTCATATCTTCGATACTGCCGGCAAGTGCGACACTATCCCCTCGCTCCTTGCTCGTCCCGAGTGTCAGGACCTCAGCCTCATCGTTACAGCCGAGTCTCAAGCTGCTGTCACTGCCACTTATCAAGCTATGGGCGACCGCAATACATTCCTTCTCAACCTCTTGGCTGTCTCCGACACCACATATCTCCTCGACAGTCGCGTGATGCAGGCTTCGGTGCCTCATTCCATCATGTATGCCAAGGCTACCGAGGCGCTGATGATGACATTCGACGGCTACACTCCCGTTTACCTCATTAGCAAGGGTGGAAAGAGCGAAAAATTGCCATTCACCGAGTATCTCCGTGGCGAATATCTCGCACAAGGGATTGAGCCCATCGAAATATCATTCGAAGGCATGCTTTCGTCTCAAGACCTTGAGCAACTCGACCCCACCGGCAGTTATGTATTTATCCCCGGCTCGGGCTCACTCACCGAGTTCAACAAGTTTGCTCGTGCATTGCTCGCATTCCGCGAGACTCTGCCCGATCCCGGTCAAGTCGGTGTCTTCGGATACCCCGATTGGACTGCCTTCCGTAGCGATGCCGCCGACTTACTCCATCAGTTATGTGCTATTATCTACTCGCGCTTTTACGAAGATAACACCGACGACGATGTGCGTCGCTTCGCTACTCTCTTTGAGGCTGAATACGGTGCCCCGATGCTCGAGCAAGTGCCATCACAAGCCCTCCTCGGCTACGATACCGCCCGATACATCCTCTCTAACATCAAAGCCGGCAACGGCAATTTCAACCCCGAGTGGGATACTCTCTATCGCGGCTTGCAATCTACATTCATGTTTATTGATGCCGAAGGTGCCCTCGAAGTCGATGGCTGCGCCAACCAGGCTGTTTATATCATCAAATTCTTGCCCGGCAATGAAGTCCGCGTTCAAGTCATATAGTTTAATCCTCCTGCTGTTGCTTGTGCCTATGGTAGCATCGGCACAAACTCACTACAAGGGGCATCTGTGGATTGGCGGGCATGCCGGCACCACGCTTGCTCGGCAATCCTTGTCGCCCTCGGTGCCTCAGAAATGGCTCCTCGGCACCACGGGCGCCATCTCTGTGCGTTATTCCGAGGAAAAAACCTTCGGACTCGTCGCCGAGTTGGGCTGGGCTACGCGTGGCTGGAAAGAGGATTTCCAAGAGTCACCTCTCGCCTATAGCCGTTCCCTCACTTTTATCAATCTCCCCGTGATGACCCAAATCATATTCGGCGGTCGTCGTGCCAAGTGCTTCATCAATCTCGGTCCTGAGTTTTCATATATGATTGGCTCAAACATCAGTGCCAACTTTGATTACACCGACCTCAGTAGCGTCACTCAATGGCCCGAGCGCGACCGCATGACCGAGCAACTCAATATGGATATCGCCAACCGTTTTGACTACGGCATCACCGCCGGCATCGGTGGCGAGTTTTACGTCACACCTCGACACTCTATCACCCTCGAGGCGCGTTACTACTTCGGCTTGGGCAATATCTTCAAGTCATCAAAGGCTGATACCTTCAGCGCTTCGCGTTCTTCGTCTATCGAAATTACTTTAGGCTACTTCTTCAGATATAATTGACCATGCAAGACTCCAAACCATACAATAATCGCAAAAACAAACCCAAAGCTGACCCCATAGACCTTGCCGGACGCAAACCGCCCAGCGATGTGGCTACCGAGGCGGCTGTCCTCGGCGCTCTGCTTATATCTAAGGATGCCTATACCCAGGTGTGCGACATCTTGCGTCCCGAGTGTTTCTACGACCCTCGCCATCGCTTGATTTACGAGGCTATCCAGACCCTCGGCGCTGCCCAGCAACCAATCGACTTCATTACCGTCATCAACCAACTCGAGCGTAACGAAACCCTCGAGGAAGCCGGTGGTCGCGCTTTCATAGTCAACCTAACCACCAACGTCGGCTCTGCCGCTCACGTTGAGTTCCACTCACGCATTGTGCAGCAGAAATACCTCGCTCGCGAACTCATCACCTTCGGCGCCACTGTGCAGTCCGAGGCCCTTGACGAGAGCAACGACATCGACGAGGTAATGCAACGCACCGAGGGAGCGCTCTTCGACCTCACTCAGAATAATATCAAGAAGGAGGTCACCCAGATTGACCCCGTAATCATGCAGGCTATCAAGCAGATGGAGATAGCCTCGAGCCGTACCTCGGGCCTTAGTGGCTTGGAAAGCGGCTTCCGTGAGTTGGATGCCATCACCTCGGGCTGGCAAAATTCCGACCTCATCATCATCGCTGCGCGTCCTGCCATGGGTAAGACTGCTTTCGTCCTCTCGATGGCTAAGAATATGGCGGTTAACTACAACATTCCTGTCGCTATTTTCTCGCTCGAAATGAGCAACCTCCAACTCGTCAACCGCCTCATCTCCAATGTGTGCGAACTCGACGGTGCCAAAATCAAGAGCGGACAACTCAGCGAATTGGAGTGGCGACAGACACTCTCGCGCCTCAATGCCCTCTACGGTGCTCCCTTATACATCGACGACCCATCGGCGCTATCCATCTTTGAGTTGTGCACCAAGGCGCGTCGACTCGTCCGCGAGAAACAAGTCAAGATGATTATCATCGACTACCTCCAACTCATGAACGCCTCGGGCATGAAATTCGGCTCTCGCGAGCAAGAGGTAAGTATGATTTCTCGCTCGCTCAAGCAACTCGCCAAGGAACTTAACATTCCGATCGTTGCCCTCTCGCAGCTCAACCGTCAACTTGAGCGCTCCGAGAACAAGCGCCCACAACTTAGCGACTTGCGCGAGTCAGGTGCCATCGAGCAAGATGCTGATATGGTATGCTTCATTCACCGTCCCGAGTATTATCTCCGCTCCGGCGAGGATGCCCAGGGCAATGACATCCGCGGTCTTGCCGAGTTCATCATCGCCAAGCACCGTTCGGGCAAGGTCGACGATGTGCGCATGCGCTTCCGTGCCTCGTTTGCCCGCTTCGAGAACTGGGAAGAAATCCCCTCGGGCGGTTTCGGTGAGTATCGCTCCAAAGCCATCGGTGCCGCTGCCGTCGCCACACCTCAAGGCGCCGACGACCCCCTCGGTGGTGGCTCCGCCGACATCTCAGCCCCCGCCGGCTCCTCCCCCGACTTCTAATCCCCACACCACATACTGAGAGGGCGCAACCACCACGGCTGCGCCCTCTTTCTGTAGCAAGATATTGATCGCTTATTGCTTGATTATCACCTTCTCAGTGCTGCCATCGCTATACACCACGATATTCAAGCCGCGCTGAGGCTCCTCGTAGCGGCGTCCCGATAGGTCATAGTAGCCGATTACTTCGCGCTCAGGGCTATCAACACCTATGGAGCCTATGCCGGCTTCACCTTCAGTGGTGAATGTCTGCTCCTCACCATAAGTCGTGCCTGCTTGTGTTGTCACAAATGCGCGATAACTGTAGGTCGTTGCCTGTTGCAAATCGTTCAGCGTGACTAACATAACCTGCCCGCTGGCAAAGATTGTATTCACCTCATTATTTACTGCCATGGGCGATATCACCTTCATTGGCGCGGCAGCGCTTCCGACTGCCCAATACTCAATACCTTGGCTGGTGATTTCATCGCTGCCGGGGAGCACATAGCCCTTGACGGTTGCCGAGTTGGTGGTTACTTCGCTCGTGGGATAAGTGTGGACTGTCGGCTCGAAGTAGCTGAAGTCACTCGGGTCAAAGGTCTTCCAATCGCTATAATAATATGTGCCGTCTGATGCTTTGTAAAAAGCACGAACATTGTAGTACGATGTCGACTGCAGATTCTTGATATATCCCTCAAGGTGCCCGTCAAATATCGCTGCATATGCCTCATTTGGTTCTAAGGTCGACGGCGCGTCATACTTCTTCCATTGGAAGCCTGCCGAGGTCTCGTCATCCGACATATTGGTCTCTGCAGCCACGATGCTACATGTGCTTGACACGCTGTTAGGTTTCAAAATTGTCAATTCGAGCGCAGGTGTCTTGAAGTTGAACTCCTTGGTTTCGCTGCTGCCGCCCTTTGTATAAACGGTATACTTTACCTTGTATGACGTATTAGGCTTCAATCCCGTAACAAACAATTTATGCTCCTCAATCGTTTTGCCATTGAAGGTAATAGACTCCCTATCAAATACCGCATCATCCATCTGATATGTGTAATTTGCAGAAAGTGTTGTGACTGTATTGCTATAAGTTACTTTTACCCCAAGGTTGTGAGTCGTTAGAGTCCTTTCATCGAAAAATATTGTCTTTCCATTATATTTAGTATAACACTTAAATGTGTATTGTTGGTTTGACCTCAAGTTATTAATAGTTTGTGGTTGATCACTATTAATTGGATAATAATAGTAACTATTATATATACCATATTCGTCTGGTTCAACACTTTCATAGCCTTCGGGTGCAGGCTCATAATCAATTGACTTGATTACAAAATCAATTGACTCTTGATGTATACCAACAACATCATCAATAACATACAAAGGACCTCCAACGAGCATAATCTGAGAATAATCTAAACCCCATTTTTCCGTCCTGGAATAATATGGTATAGGAAAAGCATATACAGTCACTTTCCCACACGCAAAAAAAGCATTCTCGCCAATTGAGGTTACAGAATTAGGCACAACCACCGAGGTTAAGCTGCTACAGCCGGAGAAGGCTTTCTCGCCTATCTTAGTGACTGAGTTGGGAATAGACACCGAGGTTAAGTCGCTGCAGTTGTAGAAGGTTCCGTAGCCTATCTCAGTGACTGAGTTGGGGATGGTAACCAATGATAAGCCGCTGCAGCCATCGAAGGCGTAGTTGCCAATCGAAGTAACGGAGTTTGGGATGGTCACCGAGGTTAAACCGCTGCAGCCCTGGAAGGCACAGTAGCTAATTGAAGTGACTGAGTCGGGAATTACTAAATCAGTTATTTCTGTGTCATTCAAGAATAAGTGATGTGCAAAATAAAGAGGATTACTACCGATTTCACCATACATTTCTCCAAAAGATATCTAGCACCATGCTGCAATATCTGAGATTATAACCTTCTTCAATCCGCTGCAGCCGTTAAAAGCGCCATAACTAATCCATCTTATAGAGTTGGGGATGGTCACCGAGGTTAAGCCGCTGCAGCCGTTGAAGGCGTAGTTGCCAATCGAAGTAACGGAGTTTGGGATGGTCACCGAGGTTAAACCGCTGCAGTTGCAGAAGACGTAAGAGTCAATATCAGTGACGGAGTTGGGGATAGACACCGAGGTTAAACCGCTGCAGTTGTAGAAGGCTCCTCTGCTAATAGAAGTGACGGAGTCTGGAATTTCTAAATTGGTTATTTCAATTCCATCTAAGAATAAGTGATGTGCATAATAAAGTGGATTACTAGTTAATGGTCCATACATTTCTTCAAAAAATATTTCGCACCATGCTGCAATATCGGAGATTATAACCTTTTTCAATCCGCTGCAGCCGTTAAAAGCGTCATAACGAATCCATCCTATAGAGCTGGGGATTGATATAGATGTTAAGCCGTTGCAGCCAGAGAAAGCATATTCGCCAATTTTACCTACGGAGTAGGTGGTGCCACTATAGGTGACTTGAGAAGGGATGGTTACATCCCCGGAGTATTTAACACTACCGGAAGTTACCTCAACAGTTTCTCCGTATTTGTTGTAGTAGATGCCGTCGACCTCAAAGTCGTAGGCGGCGGAGGTGAGAGGGATGGACAGGAGGATGAGAAATGCCGGTAGTGTCCAAGTAAAGAATCTTTTCATACGCATATGAGTTTTGTGGCTCTCATCCTCCATCAAGCCGATGAAAAAAGGATACAAAAAAGGTGTGAGGATTGTATCTTGTTCTATCCAATCATCAGGTCTTGGCGGCACCTTCGTAGCAGATAAAACAATAGCCCCACACCGAGATGCTATATGACCTGCCGGTAGGGGCATAGTATATGCAATCGATGTAGGTGCTATTGTTAATCTTATCTTCGCTACGTTTCAAACCGCCAAGTTCGATGATTGAAGATAAAATTTCAATAACACCTTTTATTAAAAATGTGAGGCTTCCTCAACGCCATCTCTATAGCCCGGATAGGGAAGCCGTTGCAAAGTTAATAAAAATTGTTATCAGTTGAGCCATCTATTGCCGATTTTTTTCATAATAAATCAGCGAGTTGACTCGGAGTGGAGCCAACTCGCTTGATGGTGGGGTGGAAGGGGATTAGCGGTTGCGATGCCCGCGTCCGTTGCGGTGCTCGCGCAGGTTGCCCATCATGCGCTGTTCGATGCGGTACATTTGCTCGATTTGCTTGGGCGTGAGGAACTTGCTGTACTCGGCATAGTACTTGCGACGAATGTCGAGCACCTGCTGGCTGTGGTCAAATCGCGCTTGTATCACGCTGTCGGCTTGCTCGTTGTTGAGGTCATTGCGGTTGCCGCAGTTGTTGCGAGGTCCGAGCGCCCAAATCTCCTTCTGGCAATTCATGTAGGTGGTGACGAAGCGTTGGCTTGTCTCGGGCTCGAGGGCAAGTTCCTGGGCGATGTAGTTGGCTTGACGCTCGGCGAGTTGCTCGCGAGTGAGTTGCTCGTTACCTTGGCGGTTGCCACGGCGATGCTGTGCCGATGCCGATAGGGATACTGAGAGGAGTGCTACGATGAGCACAAAAATCTTGGAATAACGTTTCATAGTGTGTGTATTTAATAATTAAAGAAGATGTCGTCTTGATATACTTCGAGGAGATAGACTTGGTCTTCCTCAGAGAGTTGGTCAAATGCCAATTCGACCGATGTGTAATCGTCTTGTTGAGCAAAAATCACCTTCTCCGACACCAACCATACCAGAGCGATGGTAGCGGCAATTGCAGCATATCGTATGACATGGCGCAGGATGTTACGACGCTTGCTCTGCTCGGTCGTCTGCTCCTTGATACGCTTTTCCATGTCTTCAAAGAAGCCTTCAGGGACCTTGTAGGGCATCTTTTTGCCTATTCTATCTAAGTCTTGAGCGTTCATATCTCAGAGTGTTGAGTTCATATAATTGATAATTTTCTCTTTGGCTTGGTGGTAGTTGGCTTTGGCAGCGGAGGGTGTTGACTCGGTGATACGGGCGATGGTGTCGTAGTCGAGGTCGTCGTAGTATCGCAGGTTGAAGGTCAACTGTTGTTTGTATGGCAGTGACTGGATGGCTCGCTGTAGCTTGATGGCTTCCAAGTCGCTGTAGTCGATATACTGGTCGGCGGCGGATTGAGCCTCGCCGGGGATGTCGTCGAGAGAAATGGTGGCGCGGCTGTTGCGTTGACGCTGTCGCAGGGCTTCGTTTGAGGCAATGCGATATATCCATGCGGTAAGCGACTGCTTGAGGTCGACCTTGTTGATGGCGGCATAAACGCGGAGGAAGGTCTCCTGGAGGGCATCTTGGGCATCGTCGTGTGACACGGTGATGCGCCGGATGTGCCAGTATATCTGCTCTTGGTAGGTATTGAGGAGCAAGCCGAAGCCTCGATTGGCATCTTGCTGTATCGCCTGTAATATGTCTCTTTCGGTTGCGGTCATTGCTTGTCTTTTTCGTTTGCTTTCACTTATTATACCCGCCGAAGTGTTAAAAGTCAAATCGGAGTTCGCAATTTTCACGACAATTAACACAAGAAGCCCCCGACAGTGTGCCGAGGGCTTCGTATGTTAATGCAATTTAAGGATTAACGACCTGAGTCTTTAATCTTCTTGGTGAGTTTCTCATTGAATTCCTTGGCATCGCGCAATTCGTCGAGGCTGAGGTGCATGCGGTAGCGCCAGTAGTGACGCGGGTTGGCAGGCACGTTGATAACCTCGTCGGCGGGATTGTCGCGACGCAACTTGCCATCCATCGAGAGCCAGTCGGCGAGAGGCAGGATGCAGAGCATCGAGGGCGACTTGACTTGCAAATCGAGAATCTTCTCGCATACCCAAGGCTCGGCGAAGTAGGGAGCATCGCCACCCTCGTGAAGCACGTCGTGGAAGAATTGCGACGACTTGCCGCGGTCTTCTTCCCACCATACGCGGATACCGCCCATGTCGTGGGTAGATGTGGTGCAGACGCTGTTGTAGGGGTATGACCAGGTGTTGCCGAAGGGTGTTGTGGGATCCTTGGGCATGCGCTGAATCTCGAGGGTGAGAATCTGCAGATTGCTGAGCACGGCGGGCACGCAACCGGGAATCATACCGAGGTCCTCGGCGCAAGTGAGCATCGATGTGGCTTCGATAAGCGGGGGTAACTTCCACATAGCCTTGCCGTACCAGAAGTCGTTGTGGCGGCGATAGAAGAAGTCGTTGTAAAGGCGATCGAAACACCAGCGCTCGTAGTCATTGAGGGCACGGTAGGTGTAGGTGAACTGTGCCGAGATGCGCGGATGGAACTTGCCGGGCTCGTAGGGGTCTGGAACGAAGAGCACTTGGTCGATAAGACCGAGCAAGCCATCGCACAAGCGGCTGTTCTTTTCGTCCTTAGGCTCGTTGGCAAAGAAATCCTCGACGGCACGCTGGGTGGCGAAGGGGTCTTTGAGTTTGAGACGTCCGCCACCTACCTCGTACATGAAGCGTTCGCGAGCCTCCTCGGCATAGTCACCGAAGAAGTCGTGGAGCATCCAGTCGTAGATGTAGGGAGTGGTCTGCAAGTCGATATCGAGCCAGAAGTCGTAGTTGTAGCGCAACTCATCGACGCTGAAAGGCAGTGCGGGATAGAAGATACCGAGCAAGCCGTGAACAGCGTTGATAGGAATTTGCCAAATGCGGAAGAAACCGAGGATGTGGTCGACACGATAGGCATCGAAGTATTGAGCCATGTTGCGGAAACGGTCCTTCCACCACTCGAAGCCGTCGCGAGCCATCTCTTCCCAGTTGTAGGTGGGGAAGCCCCAGTTTTGACCCATTACCGAGAAGTCATCCGGTGGAGCACCGGCTTGGCAATCCATGTTGAACAGGCGAGGATATATCCACGCATCAACGCTGTCGCGAGAGATGCCGATAGGAATATCGCCCTTGATGGCAACGCCTGCAGCGCGAGCGTATTCGTGCACCTCGGTGAGTTGCTTGGCGAGGTTGAATTGGAGGTACATGACGAAGTCGATTTCGTCGCGGTGTTCGGCTATGAAAGCGTCGACTTTTGCCTTGTCATATTCGGCAAATTCGCCCCAGCGAGAGAACACGGGGGTGCCGTTGATGTCACGGAGCACGCAGAAAGCGGCGTAAGGCTCGAGCCACGAGGCATTTGCATCAACAAAAGCCTTATACTCGGGCGAAGATAATACGCGCTTGCCGTCTTGGGCAAAAATCTCCTTGAAATATTCGTTCTTGACGTTGTTGACACGCTCATAGTCTACTTGCTGGAGGGCATTCAACTCGGCGCGCTGAGCCTCGTAATAATCGCGACGCTCGGTGTCGGCGAGGGTACCTAACTCCTCGAGGCGCAAATACATGGGATGCAGAGCGAAGCAACTGATAGCCTTGTAGGGATAGGAGTCGACCCAAGTATGAGTCATTGTGGTGTCATTGATGGGGAGGATTTGGAGGAAACTTTGACCGGTCTCCTTGCACCAGTCGACCATCTTCTTGAGGTCGAAGAAGTCACCTACACCGAAGTCGTCGTCGCTACGGAGGGAGAATACCGGAATAGCGGTACCTGCGCCGCGCCAGGGAGCGAGGGGATTGAAGAAGCGCATGCCGGCAACGATGGTCGACACATCGCTCTTGGGGTCAATACCGAGGCGGCGGTTGTCACCACCTTCCCATGCTACGACCTTGCCTTCCTTGTCGATAATGACAAATTTGTACTCGGTATCTGCGGCAAGACCGCGAGCCTCCACGGTAGCAGTCCACTCGGGATAACCAAAGTCGCTAAGGACAGTAGCCTTGGCGGGGTCCCAGTTGCCGAGGACGGGAGCACCACCACACACGGCGAGGCGCCACTCGGGTTGCAACATCGGGGCTGCAATCTTGAAGGTCACATGACCGATGCGCGGGAGGATTTCCTTGGCTGGGTCGGGGCGCTTGCAGATGCACTCGGTGAAAGCCGATGCATAGCAAGGCTTGTCCCAAGGCTGGTCTTGCCAGCGGTCGAAGACTTGATAAACACGAGCGTTGCGACCACGGCTGAAGTGATGGGCGGGACCCCACTCATTCTTGCAATGACCGTTCTCGTGTCGCACTTGATAACGATAGTTGATGCTCGCACATTCGTCGGGCACCTCGATGTCAACGCTCCACTGCGAGCCGTCGCCCAAGGTCATTTTAAGAGCCTTGTGGTAGTCGTTCTCGCCGAGGGCGGCGACATCGCCGCTTATGTACAATGATTCGCCCCAGTTGGTGCGATAATCAATCTTGAATGTTAGTTTCATCTATAGTTTTTGATGATATTAGGATGTGATAAGTTTCTATGACTGCAAAGGTAATCAAAATTTTTAAATGACCGCATTTTCAATCACTTGTTTTTACTTTTTTGACTACTTTGGCGGGATTTCCTACGGCAATACTGTTGTCAGGTATGTCTTTTAC
>JBJEDD010000018.1:0-4255 GCA_051871715.1 Muribaculaceae bacterium
GTAGGAGCCATCATACAAGCTTGGAAGCCGTTGTCTATTGCCAAGAGCATTGACATAAGAGCGACAACAGTCTTACCTGAACCGACATCACCCTGCACCAAACGGTTCATTTGGCGCCCGGTATTAACGTCTGCTCTAATCTCCTTGACGACACGTTTTTGCGCGCCGGTTAAATCAAATTCCAGGCACTGTTTATAGAAAGTGTTGAAGAAGTGCCCTACTCGCTCGAAGCGAAAACCTGCATTGGCAAGCTTTCGCTGCCGATTGCGTCGGAGCATATCAACTTGTATGAAGAACAATTCTTCAAATTTCATACGCTCGCGCGCTTTTGCCAAGTCGGCTTGGCTCGTAGGACGATGGATTTGTCTTAATGCCATATCGAGTGACATCAAGTGATTATATTCAATCACCGATGCCGGCAAGGTCTCCTCAATATGCCGAATTTGATTGAGCAAGTCATTACACCAATTAAAGAAACTGCGAGATGAAACACCTCGATTGCGCAACGTCTCGGTTAGCGGATATACTCCTCGCATGCCTATTTGTTCCAAAGCCTTTTGTTGCGTATCAATCTCGGGATGAACTATCGACCAATGCCCATTGAAGAGGTCAGGCTTACCGAAAAGCACATAATCTATGCCTGTGGCTATTGATTTACGGATATTTTTTATTCCGCGAAACCACACTACCTCAATAGAACCGGTGCCATCGCTAAACACACCTACAAGGCGAGTCTTGGCACCCTCACCGGCAATTGAAAAGCCGATAAAACGGCCACGAAGTTGTATCGCCGCGTCGCCATTGATTTCTCGTATCGTATGAATAGTTGAGCGATCAATATAGTGCGTCGGGAAGTGATGCAAAAGGTCATAGGCGGTTTTGAGGCCCAATTGCTTGCCAAGTAAATCGGCTCGAGTGGGTCCTATGCCTTTAACATACTTTATATCTGTATCCCTCAACCCCGCCATATCACAGCAATGCCCCGGCTATTGTTAAATCTCTTGGGTTTGTAATTTTAATATTATTAACATCGCCCTTGCAAACCGCAAGATTATCAAAGCCTGCTGCTTCCATGACTGAAGCATCGTCGGTAAATGACGATTGATAAGGCAATTCATAAGCCTTTTTCAACATCATAGCACAAAAAGCCTGAGGGGTCTGCACAGCAAGATATTGACTGCGATCGACAGCAATAGTGCCTTTATCTTCGATATGTCTCAATGAATCGGTAACAGGCACGCATGGAATGGCGCCATCAACATTTTTCTGCCCCATTGCACCAACAATTGATTGAATTAAGGACATGGAAACGAATGGGCGTGCGCCATCGTGGACCATTATGACATCATCAGGAGCAGCATTTTTAATAGTATCGATAGCATTTTTAACTGAGTGCCAACGAGTTTCACCGCCATAGCAAACTTGCGGACTGTCAAAGCTATAGATATCGCAAAGGCGATGCCAGCGATCTTCCTCTGAAGGAGAAAGCACAAGAATGAGCCTTGCAGCCGGCAAAGCCAACCGCAAGGACTCAATAGTGCGCATCACCACCGGACGTCCGGCAAGTGGCAAAAACTGTTTGGGAACAGTAGAGCCAAAGCGAGAGCCGGAGCCGGCAGCAACTATAATAATTGTTACCATGCAAACATCGGGTAGTCAGCCATCATTGTGTTCACCTTGGCGCGAACAGCAGCAATGACCGAGGCATCTTCAGGTGCAGAAAGGACTGTGTCGATAAGTTCGACAATCTCTCCCATCATATTCTCTTTGGCACCACGCGTTGTAATTGCCGGGGTACCCAAGCGGATACCGGAGGTCTGGAAAGGCGAACGAGTATCAAACGGCACCATATTCTTATTGGCAGTGATGTCGGCGTCAACGAGGACCTTCTCAGCCACTTTACCGGTCAGTTCGGGGAATTTGCTACGCAAGTCAACGAGTATGCAGTGATTGTCAGTGCCACCCGATACCACATCATAGCCTTTATCAACGAGGGCTTGTGCCATTGCGCGTGAGTTGGCGAGTACTTGCTGCTGGTAGGTCTTGAATGACGGGTCGAGAGCCTCACCGAATGCGACTGCCTTGGCTGCTATGACATGCTCAAGCGGTCCACCTTGAACGCCGGGGAAGACAGCAGAGTCGAGTATTGAGGACATCATCTTGACAACGCCCTTAGGTGTGGTTTTGCCCCAGGGATTTTCAAAATCCTTGCCCATAAGGATAATACCACCACGCGGTCCACGCAGGGTCTTGTGAGTTGTAGAAGTAACGATATGAGCGTACTTCACAGGATTTTCAAGCAAGCCGGCGGCAATTAATCCGGCGGGGTGCGCCATATCAACCATAAAGATAGCGCCTATCTCGTCTGCCAACTTGCGCATACGAGCGTAATCCCACTCTCGGCTGTAAGCACTGGCACCGCCAATGATGAGTTTGGGTTTATGTTCACGTGCGGTTTTCTCCATATGCTCATAGTCGATGCGACCGGTCTCGCGGTCTACATTGTATTCAATGGCATTGAACACCAAGCCGGAGAAATTCACAGGGCTGCCATGGCTGAGGTGACCCCCGTGGCTGAGATTGAGACCCATAAATGTGTCACCGGGCTTGAGACAAGCCATGAATACAGCCATATTGGCTTGAGCACCCGAGTGTGGCTGCACATTGACATATTCGGCGCCAAACAATTTTTTGAGTCGTTCGCGTGCCAAATCTTCGACCATATCAACAACGCCACAACCGCCATAGTAGCGGTGACCGGGATAGCCCTCGGCATACTTATTGGTCAAGCATGAACCCATAGCCTTCATTACTTGATCACTCACAAAGTTCTCTGAAGCAATCAGTTCAATACCTTTGTGCTGTCGTTCGCTCTCTAATCTGATAAGGTCAAACAATTGTGTATCTTTTTCCATATTTTCAGTTTTAATGGATTAATAATTTACTTTTTCTTGCGTATGCTGTATCCGAAGTGTCCGATGTACTCACCTACCGAATAATATGCGCCATGTGAATAAGTTAGAAGCCCCGACTTGGATAAGTCAAACTTCCCGGTCTCTTCATCAAAATACTTACTGTCGGCGAGCACATTTACTACATCAGCGATGAACATATCATGCGTACCTAAATGGACAATCTGTCTTACACTACACTCAATGGATATAGGTGATTGTTCGATTGCCGGGCAAGCAACTGCAACTCCGGGATATGGTGTAAGTCCGGTCAATTCCCACTTATCGCAGTCTCGTCCCGACCTCACACCGCATAGGTCAGTCGCGCGCGCCATATTTGCGGTAGTGAGGTTGACGGTAAATTCCATATGCTCCTTAATGATGTCATATGAAAAACGCTCAGGGCGAACCGAAATATACAGCATAGCCGGGTCGGTACACAATGTCCCGGTCCAAGCCACTGTAATTAGATTAGACTTTATGCTATCTCCACACGTCACTATCACCGCCGGTAGCGGATTAAGCATTGTGCCGGGCTTCCACAACTCTTTCATTACAATATCTTGGCATCGTTACCATCTACAGCATGGTTGCAGTAGTGGCACCTAATGACAACAGGATTTCGCGACACGACATCAAAGCGTGTACGCATCGGCTCGTTATTAGTGACGCACTTGGGGTTGTCACATTTAACTATTCCTACAATAGTGTCGGGCAAGGTCACGGGATATTTCTCAACAACCTCATAATCTCGAATGACATTAACAACTGCATCCGGGGCAATCAGCGCTATACGATTCAATACATCGTTATCAAAAAAAGTATCAGCGACTTTGATGATACCCTTCGAGCCGAGCCGCTTGCTTGCCAAATTGCAACCAATGGTCACTGCATGCTCGGTGTGGGTGAGTCCCAGGATTTCAACAGCCTTGAACACTACTGATGATGGTATGTGATCTATAACAGTGCCGGCTTTCAATGCGGCAACTGCCAATTCAGTCTTATCTGCTTTCATCATTTTCTTATTTTAATGGGTTGATGCCAAGGGCTCGAGTAATGATTGCCTGACGAGCAAACAATCCATTGTGTGCCTGTTCAAAATAGTATGCCTTAGGGTTGTCATCTACATCCGGGTCAATTTCGCCTACTCGTGGCAGAGGGTGAAGCACTCGCAGGTTATCCTTGGAGTCGGCGAGCATACAATCATGTAGTGTGTAAAGGTCTTTTACGCGCTCATACTCCAGGGGATCTGTGAAGCGCTCGCGCTGCACGCGTGTCATATATATAATGTCACTGGCATTTAT
>JBJEDD010000019.1:0-4249 GCA_051871715.1 Muribaculaceae bacterium
ACTGTGCTCCAACGTGGGGTTACGCATGAGCAACCTGCTCCGCAGGTTCTCGCAAGGTCGGCGATGAAGACCCCGGCGGGGTCTCAATGTGAGTAGCACCTTCCCCGTGTATGTGTCATCAAGGGAAGCAACCCCTGTTGGTCTTGTAGGTGGTGGTTTGGATCATGCTTTGTGCAGGAAGCGTCGAAGTAGAAATGTCATAAAGTAGGGGAATGTGTAGAATGAGCCGTTGAAGCCTATATTCTTATAACCCAATTTTATACCATATTTGATATCGGGGTATTTGTCACTCTCAATCAGGCGTTTCAATGATATAGTAGTGCCGTCTGAGGCTTTTACTTCGACAGGGATAAGAGAATTGACATCTCTCACAAAGAAATCCATCTCAATAGCCGGGTTTTCGTGCTTATAATAGAAGAGAGAATAACCCTGTTTGGCAAGCATATCAGCGACTACATTTTCGTATATCGCGCCCTTGTATGTGCCGAAATTTCGATTTACGCGCAGGTCTTCTTGAGCCTCATCATCGAGCGAAGCGATTAGCAATCCTGTGTCCTTAAAATATATTTTATAGAGTTTGGGATCGTAATTGCCTTTCAAAGGTAATTCGACATCATTGAGGCAGTGGCAGATATTGACTATTCCGGCAGAGGCGAGCCATTCCACTACGCCAATATAGTCGCGGTTGCGAGCATTGGTTGCGAGTTTAGTAACTTGGAAACGCTTGTTTTCTTTTGCCAGGAAAATAGGAATATGATTATAGACATTACGAATTTTTGCCTTGTCCAGCCCTACGGCATATTTGGTAATATCCTCGTCATAGTCCTTAAGCAACTGACGTTGTAGATTGAGAGTGTTGCTGAAGTTGTTTTTTTCAACGAAGGTCCTCACCACCTCGGGCATACCCCCAATGAGCATATAATCCTTAAAAATAGCAAATAATGTATCCAATTGCAGTTGCGATAGTGGCTTGACCTCGGTCATATGTCTGAGCAAGTCATTTATAAAGTCTTCTCCATACCCGCGCGCCCAAAGGAATTCCTCAAAGTCGATGGAGTGCATCTCGTAATCCTCCTTGTACCCGACCGAATTTGATTCTATCTCCTTGTAATTAAGCCCCATCATCGATCCGGAGCATATTACATCATATCGTCGGTCAATACAGAAAAACTTGAGTGCTGTGGCACAGCGCGGACATTCTTGCAATTCATCGAAGAAAATCAATGTATTACCCACAATTAATTTAGCAGAAGGGTCGAGCAAAGAAATATTCTTGATTATAGACTCAACGTCGTAGCCGTCATCAAAAATCTTCTTAAATTGTGGACGCTCCACAAAGTTGATTTCGATAACACTTTTATAATTATTTCGTGCAAAGTGTGTAATCGACAGAGTTTTTCCGATTTGACGAGCGCCTTTAATGACAAGCGGTTTGTGCTCTGAACGTTCTTTCCACTCTGTAAGGAAGCTATCTATCTTTCTTCTAAGTATTTGAGCCATAGTATTCACATTTTTGACATTGCAAAGATACTAATTTTTCACGTTTTTGGCATTGTTTTTGCCGGAAATTTCACGTTTTCGGGGTGATTTTAGGTGTAAATTTCACATTTTCGGCTGTTGCATGTGATTGTAGGAGGGGATTGCGGGGAGGAAGCGGTAGGTTGAGCCGGTGAATTGGCAGCAGTAGTGGGTCAAGCCGTTGGAGACGATGAGGTATGGGGCATAAATCACTGAGTTGTAGCGTGCTATTTGGTCGAAGACCTCGCGGGTGATTTTGACCGAAGGGCGTTTGTACTCAACGATACACAGCGGCTGCATTGAGCGAGTATAAATGACAGTGTCGCAGCGGCGTTTGGTGCCGTTGAGGACGAGACCCACTTCGTTTGCCATCATCGAGCGCGGAAATCCGCAGTAATTAATGAGATAGTTGACGAAGTGCTGGCGCACCCACTCCTCGGGAGTTACGACAATCCACTTTTCGCGCAGGATATCCCACAGACGCACCGAGCCGTCGGCATCGCGTTGGAGGCGGATGTCGAAGCGAGGTAATTGCAGTTGCGGAACATTTAAATCGCTCATGATGGTTGCCGTGTCGGAAAATTTGCGTAAATTTACGCAAAATTCTTGGAATGACCAATTATGGCAAAGAAAGAGGTAAAAACGATCTCATACGAGCAGTTGAAGAAAGAACTGAGGCAGGGCGAGGTGCGTCCGGTCTACTTGTTGCACGGTGCCGAGGGGTACTATGTCGATGAGTTGGTGAAGTGCTTTGAGGCGCTGGTGCCTGATGAGGATAAGGACTTCGGGCTGAGTATATTGTATGCGCCGCAGATAGAGCCGCCGGCAGTGATAGACATATGCCGTCAGTTGCCCATGATGACCGATCGCCAGGTGGTCATTCTCAAGGAGGCACAGGCAGTCAAGAAAGATTACCTGGAGTCGCTCACGCGCTATGCTCAATCGCCCACGCCCACTACGGTATTGGTCGTGGCGGCTCGTGGAGACGATGTCAAGGCGGAAAAGTTTAAAAGTGCAGTTGATGCCTCGGGTGGTGCCATATATCAATCCAAGAAGTTGTATGACAACCAGATACCGGCGCTTGTCGGTTCATATATCAAGGAAAAAGGCTTGCGAGCCGAGCCCAAGTCGCTCGAAATGCTCCGCGACTTCATCGGCACGGATTTGAGCCGACTGTACAACGAGATTGACAAGTTGGCAGAGATACTGGGCGCCGGGGCTACTGTGACTCCCGAAGCCGTCGAGCGCAATATCGGCGTGAGCAAGGATTATAACAGTTATGAGTTGATAGATGCCGTGGCGGCTCGTGATATCGCGCGCATATATCGCATAGTGGATTACTTCACTGCCAATCCGCGACAAAATCCCTTGCCACCCATTGCGGCTGCGCTATTCAATTTCTTTGCAGACTTGCTGCAGGCATATTATGCGGCAGATAAGAGCGACAGAGGCTTGATGGGCGAGTTAGATTTGAAGTATCAATTTGCCGTCAGCCGCATACGCATCGGGATGAGCAACTACAATGCTTTCCAGGTGGTGGATGCACTCTCGGAGATACGTCGCTTTGATGCGATGAGCAAGGGCGTAGGCTCGCGCCAAGATGGCTACATGTTGCTCAGAGACTTGGTCTTCAGGCTTGTAACCACCACGGGCAAGTGAGATAGGACTTAATCGAAGATGCCCTCGGCGCTTTCCTCGGCAGTCTCGACTTCCTCGGGACCTGAGAGACCGGCGCACAGGTCAATGCCCTCGGGGAACTCGAAGCGCTTGCTCTGGTCGTAAGGCAGAGTCGGGTCGGCGAATACACGGGAGATGTACTTGCCGAAGATAGGCAGAGCCATAGATGCGCCTTGACCCACTCTGGGGTGGATGTAGCGTTCCTCGCCACCGACCCACACGCCCGAAACCAAGTCGGGGGTAAAGCCCATAAACCAGTAGTCGGAGTTGGAGTTGGTGGTACCGGTCTTGCCACCCATTTGTGCGGTAAGGTTAAATGGAGCGCGACGCAAGCGCGAGCCGGTGCCGCCATCAATAACGCCGAAGAGCATCGAGAGAATGCGCCAATAGCCCTTCTCGGTGATGACCTCAGTCTGTCGCGGAGTGAAGTCCGATATAATATTGCCGTTGTTGTCGGCGATGGCAGTGACGAAGATAGGGTCGGAGCGCATGCCATGATTGGCGAAGGCGCTATATGCAGTAACCATCTCTTTGACAGATACTTCGCAGGAGCCAAGGCATATCGACATCACAGCCGGCAACTCGTTGGTGATGCCGTAGGAGTGCATACGCTTGACCAGTTCGGCGGGCGAGAGTTGCCCCATCAGACGAGCCGTAATCCAGTTGTTGGAGTTGGCGAGCGCCCAGCGGATGGTGACCATCTCGCCGATGTGTGTGCGACCTGTATTGCGAGGCGACCAGGGGCGTCCGCTCTCGTCGTAGAATGTTGGCTGGGCATTGAGCAACTCATCGCAGGGGGTGAAGTCGCTCTCCATCGCGTAGGTGTAGAGGAAAGGCTTGATAGTCGAGCCAATCTGTCGGCGCCCGGTTGACACCATATCGTATTGGAAGAAGCGGAAGTCGGGACCGCCCACATAAGCCTTGACATATCCGGTGGTGGGGTCCATCGACATGAAGCCGCAACGCAAGAACCCCTTGGTGTAGAGGATGGAGTCGCGCGGAGTCATCACTGTGTCGATGGGACCGTTGTAACTGAAAACGGTCATCTCCACGG
>JBJEDD010000020.1:0-4244 GCA_051871715.1 Muribaculaceae bacterium
TGAATGGGTCGTAGGAGTCGTCGGTGGAGATAGACGGCATGTCGACGTTGACGTCCGGGGCGAAGGTGGGGATGTCGGTGATGGCATCGGGGTCAAAGTCGATAGCTCCGGCAGCGTTCACGCGCCCGAGGGCTTGACGCACGGCGGCATTAATCATCTGCCAGATGGCTTGCTCTTGGGCGAACTTAATCTCGTGTTTCTGGGGGTGGACGTTGACATCTATGGCGGCAGGGTCTACCGAGATGTTTATGAAGAAGTTAGGCTGGTTTTCGCTACGAATGATTTCCTCGTAGCAGGAGGTGACCGCCTTGGCGAAATAAGGATGACGCATATTGCGGCCGTTGACAAAGAAGAATTGGTGAGGCTTGGTCTTGATGGCGCTCTCGGGAGTGCCGACGAAGCCGTCGATGCGCGCCAATTCGGTCTCGGTGGCGATGGGTAAGAGGTTTGAGCCCACCGATTTGCCTATGAGGTCGATGATGCGTTGCTTGAGTGAGCCGTGGACGAGTTGCTTCTCGGTCTTGCCGTCGTAGACAAAGGTGAAGTCAATAGCGGTATTGACCAGAGCGAGGCGCGTAAATTCCTGAATTATAGCGCCTTTCTCCACCTTGTCGCTCTTGAGGAACTTGCGACGTGCCGGGAGGTTGAAGAAGAGGTTTTTGACCATTATATTGGTGCCGGGGCGGCAGGCGCAAGGCTCCTGTGAGACAAATTTGGACTCGGAGAGCTGGAGACGCGTACCGCCGGCTTGGTCGGGCTGCATGGTGCGGAGGTCAATCTGCGAGACGGCGGCAATCGAGGGGAGTGCCTCGCCGCGGAAGCCCATGGTGTGGAGCGAGTAGAGGTCTTGAGCCGAGGTAATCTTGCTGGTGGCGTGGCGCTCGAACGCCATGCGGGCATCGGTGGGCGACATGCCCTTGCCGTTGTCGACCACCTGGATGAGGGTGCGACCGCCGTCCTTGATGATGATTTCGATGGCAGTAGCACCGGCGTCTACAGAGTTTTCCACCAACTCTTTAACCACTGATGCAGGGCGCTGGATCACCTCGCCGGCGGCTATTTGGTTAGCCACCGAGTCGGGGAGCAACTTGATGATATCGCAGTTCATCGAGGCTTACTTCTTGTCGTTTGATGCGGGTTCGGCTACTTGGTAACCCAATTGCTTGAGAGCCTCGGCGAGGAGGTCGGGCGAAATCTTTGCCGGGTCGTAGACGATGACGATGTCGTTAGAGCCGACCTCGGCGGTCACCTCGGAGACACCGCGCTCAAATCGGATGGCGGTGCGCAACTCGTTGGCGGCATCTTGAGATGCGATAGCCGGAGAAACGTTTAGAGTAATTGTGGCGGGCTCAGCCTTGGCAAAGCAAGCGATGGTGATAGCCAAGGCGGCAAATATTGTTGTAAAGAGTCGTTTCATTGTGTTCAATAGATTAATAATGCAAAAGTAAGAAAAAAGCGTCAATTTTGAGCAAAAAAGGGCGAGTTAAATCTTAAATTATTGTAAAAAGGCTGGCAAATATAAAGATTTTGAGCGAAAATTGGTAACTTTGTCACAAATAGAAAAAGCAACCCGAGAGTTGCGAGCACGTACATGAAGAAATTTCTCACCATATTATTCACGATATTCACAGTGACGAGCGTGGTGGCACAGCCACGCACGAGCCTGTCACGTCCTGATTTAGAGGCGATTCGCGTGG
This sequence comes from Muribaculaceae bacterium, assembly GCA_051871715.1. Classification (GTDB taxonomy): domain Bacteria; phylum Bacteroidota; class Bacteroidia; order Bacteroidales; family Muribaculaceae; genus CAG-873. The sequence goes on from JBJEDD010000020.1 coordinate 1,698, forward strand.
CATCTCTCGACGAAGAGTCGCCCTATTATTATCCACGCCTGCTCACCGAGTTCATGAAGAACGACACGACGATGAGTGATGTGGATTTTCAGTACTTCTACTACGGCACCTTCTTTCAGGAAGACTATGACCCGTATCGCCAGGTGGGCAATCCCGACCAATTGGCTGTGTTGGCTCCATTGTTCAATAAGACCACCTGGACCCGCAGCGAGCGCAAGCAGATATTGGACTTTGCCATGGCAGTGTTGGCAGATAACCCGGTGAACCTGCGCCAGTTGACCAACAGGATATTTGTGTACCAGCAGAACGGCAAGAATGACCTTGCCAAGATATGGCAATATAAGCTCAATCACTTGCTGAAGGTGATAGCGTCGTCGGGCAACGGGCTTACGCCCGAGACGGCGTGGGTGGTGGTGTATCCCCACGACGAGTATGACTTCTTGAACATCTCGGGCATCACCGCGCGCGAACAAGAGTTTGTAGCACCTTACTACGACCACATATTAATCAACCGCAAAGATGAGAAGCAGCCCGAGGGCTACTACTTTGACATCGAAGAGATATTGAAACAATACTTCATAAAGCACCCATCAGAGATATGAAACGCCTTATAACGGCTGTAGTTGCGTGCATCATGGCGTGCAGCGCTATGGCGGCGACATATACAGTCGAGCAAATTCCCAATGGACACCAAGCCGACCGCGAGGCATTTGTAGCCAATCCCGATAATATCCTCAATGAGCAGACTGTTGCCACGCTCAACGCGCAGTTAAAAAATTTGCGCACCACGACGACCGTGGAGGCGATGGTGGTGGCTGTCGAGAATATCGAGCCGGCTGATATCGATGACTTCTGTTATCACCTCACCGAGAAATGGAAGATAGGCAAGGCTGATAAAGATAATGGCTTGCTGGTGCTGCTGGTGACCGGGCAACATGCTGTGAAAATATATACCGGCTATGGCTTGGAGGGCGTATTGCCCGATATCACATGTGGGCGCATCAATACCGAATTGATGATACCGCACTTCAAAGAGGGCGATTACGATGCCGGCATACTCGCCGGAGTGGGCTTTATGTGTAAGGTACTCAGCGACCCTGCAAATGTTAACGAATATATGTCGACCCTTGAGGATGTGGATAATAAAGGGACGAGCGAAGACGACGGCGAGATATTTGAAGCCTTCTTGGGCTTGGCGTTCGGCTTGAGCATATTGATGCTGATAGGATTGTTGATAGCCCTGGTATCGGTGCGCGGCAAGGACGACTATGGCAAATATTGCAAGCTGGAGGGTTGGCGCCCAGTGTATCTCGCCATGACATTCTTCGGGCTGGGTATGCCGATTATAGCGTCCATCCCCTTGGTGCTGTTGCTCAACCACTGGCGCAATCACCGTCGCGACTGTCCCAACTGTGGCACTCGTATGAAAAAAGTTGACGAGGTGCACGACAACGACTACCTGACGCCGGCGCAGGATAAGGAAGAGCAAATGGGCTCGGTAGACTATGACGTGTGGCTGTGTCCCCATTGTGGCGAGACCGACATCTTGGCGTATGTAAAGTCGACGCTGAATATAAAAGAATGTGAGAATTGCCATGCACGCACCGCCAAGTTGCGAGTTGACCGCGTGGTGAAGCGCCCGACGTCAAAGAAGGCGGGGCAGGGCGTCAAGGAATATGTGTGCGAGAATTGCGGACACAAGATGGAGCAATTCTACGAGATACCGGCACAACCCGACGCCGCCACCGCCCTTGCCGTGGGCGCGGCGGCAGCTGCGATGAGCGGACGACGCGGTGGCGGCTTTGGCGGTGGCGGCAGTATCGGAGGCGGCTTCGGCGGCGGTAGCTTCGGTGGAGGCGGCGCTACCGGGCGCTGGTAATTGCCTGTAAATTATCTGATTAACATAGCATCACCGTAGCAGCCAAAGTGGTAACCCTCTTTGACGGCTTGGTGGTATGCTTCCATGACGAGGTCGTAGCCACCGAAGGCGGCGACCATCATGAGCATTGTGGAATAGGGAAGGTGGAAGTCGGTGAGCAGCGAAGTAGCCACGGTGAACTCGTAAGGGGGAAAGATGAACTTGTTGGTCCAGCCGTCGTACACCTTCATGTGACCGCCCATGGAAACGGCAGAAGCCATGCCACGGAGGACAGAAGTGCCTACGGCGCATACTTGCTTGCCGGCGTCCTTGCCTTTGTTGACAGTTTCGACCAACTTGGGCGATGCTTCCATTTGCTCGGAGTCCATGCGGTGCTTGGTGAGGTCCTCAACGTCAATTTCGCGGAAGGTCCCCAAGCCGCTGTGGAGGGTGATGAAAGCCTGCTCGACACCGAGGATTTCGAGGCGCTTGAGCAATTCGCGCGAGAAGTGCAGTCCCACGCCGGGAGCGACCACAGCGCCTTCGCGACGAGCGTAGAGGGTTTGATAAGCCTCGGCATCCTCCTCGCGAGGCTCGCGAGTGATGTAGCCGGGCAGTGGGGTGTGACCCAGGGCAAAGAGTTCGCGCTTGAATTCGTCGTGGGGACCGTCGCATAAGAAGCGCAGAGT
>JBJEDD010000021.1:0-14920 GCA_051871715.1 Muribaculaceae bacterium
CTTGGCGGCGGATGTAAATGCCGCTTGCGGGATTCTCCACGCGGATGCCTTGGAGATTGAAGTATTCAACCGGCTCGGCATCGTCGATGGAGTTGCCATTGTTGGAGTCGTTGCCATTGTCTCGCCAATTGCCGTCATTATCGACGATGATGTCATTGATGCCGGAGATGAAGAAGAATTCCTTCCATTGGTCGGCAGCGCTATACAACTCGCGACTCTCCATAGGCACGTAGAGGGTGCACTCCCACTTGTTGATATCGTCAAGGGCTTGGAAGCCGCAGGTGGGAGGAGTGAGTGCGTCAGTGGTGAAGCTGGTCAAGCCGATGCAGTCGGAGAATGCTTCTTCGCCAATGCTCTCAACCATACTACCAACCGAGAAGTATTCCATAGCCGAGCAGCCCGAGAATGCCCATTTGCCGATGGTGGTCACTCCGTCGCCAATCTTGAATGATTGCAAGCTGGAGCAACCATAGAACTCGTTGTCATAGATTTGAGTCTCGGCATTGGTGATCTCAACCGTGCGCAAAGAAGCATTGCGATAGAATGGCGAGTAACCACGTTCTGCCGCTGTGTCATATGACAACTTACGACCGATATACACCTCGTCCAAGGGACAGTCGACAAACAAGGGTGACGAGCCGTTGGAGCCAAGAGTCAGCGCATTTTCACCATCTTCAATTGTGAAGTCGCTGAGGGCTAAGCAACCGGAGAATGCAAAGTTACCGATTGAGGCTACATTATTAGGAATTGTGAGCGAGGCGAGCGATTTACAGCCAGAGAACACACTCTGAGGTAATGTAGACAAGCCTGTGCTGATAGTTGCCGTCTCAAGTGCCAAACATCCTGCAAAAGCGGAAACACCAAGTGAGGTAACTGAATTAGGAATAACAATCTCCGGAAGTGATGAGCAATTATAAAACGCTTGTTCACCAATCGCTGCGACTTGGTCGCCCAATGAGGCTGTTGTCATAGCAGAGCAACCATAAAAAGCATAATCGCTGATATTACCGGCATTTGCTATTGTGGCTGTTGTCATAGCAGAGCAACCGTAGAAAGCATAGTTGCCAATATCACCGGCATTTGCTATTGTTGCAGATTGCAATGCCGCACAGCCATCGAAAGCGTGGTTTCCTACACTTCCTTGGTTATTTACAGCGAGATTAACAAGCTTTGCGCCGGTAAAAGCATATTGACCAATGTTGCCTGAATTGTTGATGCTTAATTCTTGGATATTACCGCAATTTTGGAAGGCATATGCAAGCACATCGCCCCCATTATTCAGCGTAAGTTCTTGAAGATTAGCACAACCATCAAAAGCATATTCACCGACAGAGCCGCCATTGCTAACAATTGCCGACTGCAGCGCTGTACAATTTTGGAATGCATTGTTACCTATATTACCTGTATTTGTCAGAGATACTGTTTGTAAAGACTTACAACCTACAAAGGATGAGACGCCTAAATCACCTTGATTGGAGACTGTTGCTTCAAGCAATGATGTACAATTCTCAAAGACTTTTTTGCCTATATTACCTACATTGGACAATGAGACTATTTGCAAGGCAGTACAGTTAACAAAAGTCGAATCGCCTACTTCACCTTGATTGGAAATCGTAGCTTCTTGCAAAGAGGTACAATTTTCAAAGGCTTTTTTGCCGATATTGCCTACATTGGACAATGAAACTCTCTGCAGGGCATCACAACCTACAAAAGCAGAATCACCGACCTCTCCACGATTAGAGATTATAGCCTCATTCATAGCAATGCAGTTTTGGAAAGCGTTGACACCGATATTACCGGTATTGGAGAATGCGATGTTTTCGATATACTGATTATTGATATATGTATAGGGCTTAACATCCATAACTGTCAACTCAACACCTCTGTTGACAACTTTTTCAGCTACGTTTAGAGTTGAATCCTCGGGCAAATAAGTGCAGTCAATTGCATCGCAAGTACGTTCCGATGGGCTGACAGGAACATAAACAGTGCCATCAATGGTAAATATTGAGCTAAGAAATTTATACATAATCTGGTTTGACAGATTATATTGCTCATTAGCCACATAATGCACTTTTGCAGCAACATTATTACTACCCGACGGAGGAGTATTTGGAAGCCAAATAACCTTGGCAAGATTGCAGCCGGAGAATGCATCGCTACCGATAGAAGTAACCGACGTGCCTATTGTCACGGACCGCAAACCAGATAGTCCCTTACATAATTCGGAAGGAATATTCACAACCTCATTCCCAATCTTGAATGAGGCAACATTTGCGCAATCATCGAGCCAACCTGATGGTACTGATGCATTTCCAGCATTATATACCACTGAGGTTAAGCCACTGCATCTTAAAAAAGCTTCGTTGTCAATCGAAGTGACGGAGTTGGGGATAATAATTTCAGAAATATATAATGGCGCAAAGAATAATTTGCTTTTATCGCTATTATATATGGTACCATCACTTTCTATGATTCCATCCGTAGGATACGAAATAGCAATACCACTTGGGAATGGATTATTTAAATGCTCAGGATAGGCGGACTTAATCAACCCGGTGCAGCCCTCGAAGGCCCAGCCGCCAATGGAAGTGACGGAGTTTGGGACAGTCACCGAGGTTAAGCCGATGCAACCGGAGAAAGCGCTCGCGCCAATAGAAGTAACGGAAATTCCAATGGTCAAAGAAGTTAAGCTTGCTAAATCTTTACATAAATTATCCGGAATATTTTCAACGCCATCTCCGATTATAAAAGAAGTGAGGCTTTTTGAATCATTTATCCAAGCATCCGACACAGAACTATTCTTTGCGTTATATACCACCGATGTTAAGCCGCTGCAGCCGTAGAAGGCATAGTCGCCAATCGAAGTGACGGAGTTGGGGATTGTCACCGAGGTTAAGCCGCTGCAGCCTTCGAAGGCACCGGAGCCAATGGACGTGACGGAGTTAGGAATGGTCACTGATGTTAAGCCGGTACAGTTAAGGAAGGCATTTGGATTGATGGCTATAGTACCTTCTTTAATAGAAATGGAAGTATCGTCGGGCATCGTACCATTATACTTATAAAGGACATTACCATAGTAAACTACTCCATCTGATTGTTCGTTATCAAAGGGCGTTTTGTAGAAGGCATTGTCACCAATATAAGCAACAGATTCAGGAATTGCCAACGAGTTTAAGTCCCTACAATAGGCAAAGGCATAGTTACCGATATAAGAAACAGTCTCAGGAATAGTAAAGTATGTTACATCTAATGGTACAAAATAGAGTGATGTTTTATCACAACTATAAATTGCTCCATCAGCATCAATGATTCCATCAGTAGGATAAGAAATAGCAATACCACTTGGGAATGGATTATTTAAATGCTCAGGATAGGCGGACTTAATCAATCCGGTACAGTTGTAGAAGGCTTGCATGCCAATGGAAGTGACGGAGTTGCCAATGGTCACCGAGGTTAAGTTGCTACAGTCCCAGAAGGAGTGTGAGCCAATGGAAGTGACGGAGTTGGGGATGGTTACCGAGGTTAAGTTGCTACATCCTAAGAAAGCTGAGGAGCCAATCGAAGTGACGGAGTTGCCAATGGTCACCGAGGTTAAACCGGTGCAGCCGGAGAAGGCTTTTGAGCCTATCGAAGTGACGGAGTTGCCAATGGTCACCGAGGTTAAGCCGCTGCAGTTATAGAAGGAATGATCGCCAATTGAAGTGACGGAACATGGTATTTCTAAATTAGTGATTTCTGTGTCATTTAAATACAAATGTTGTGCATAATATAAAGGATTAGATAAATAATCCTCAAAATTAATATTACACCAAGCCTCTATATCTGTGATGGTCAAAGAGGTTAAGTTGCTACATCCTGAGAAAGCACCTCCACCAATTGAAGTGACTGAGTTACCTATAGCTATTGAAATTAAACCGCTGCAGCCGGAGAAAGTCCAGACACCAATGGAAGTGACGGAGTTGGGGATTGTCACCGAGGTTAAGCCGGTACAGCGATAGAAGGCAGACCTACCAATTGAGGTAACGGAGTAAGTGGTACCACTATAGGTGACTTGCGAGGGGATGGTTACCGAACCGGAGTATGAGTTGTAATTGGAATCCTTGTAAGTTACCTCGACTGACTTGCCATCGCTTAGCTTATTGTAGTAGATGCCATCGACCTCGAAGTCGTAGGCATACATTGTAGTGGATAGCCCCAGCATCGCTATGACGATGCAAAGTTTTTGGATGATTTGTTTCATAAAAATTGTTTAACGGTGCCGCGGTCGTCCCCTCGTTGGCTGGTGAGTCAATAAAAAAAGCGCAGGACTCTGTATCTGTTACCGTCCTACAACCTGAGGCTTCTCGCATTGCCCATTGAAGTCAGACGGCAACGCAGAAGCCTACGCCTATATGTAACCAACGACTCTATCCGGTGCCAATAAGGCACGAGATAGAGAATTTGATTTACAATCCACGCGGCACCTACCGTTGCTCAATCCTTGACTTCAATGTGAAATTTTGCGAGAATTTCAGGTTGTCAAGAATCAGCGCGGATAAACGCTTTTCATTACAATGTCTGCCGACCCACCCGCAGTACCCACGACCGGGCTTCTGCTTCAGCGGTCTGCGTCGGCAAAGTTAAAAAATCTTTGCCAAAACACAAAGATTTTTCTCAAAAAAGAAAAGCCAGTTTTTTGATTGTGACGCGGATTTCTTGAATTATTTTAGTACCTTTGCGCTCGGATCAAATATCAAGAATCATTATGACAGATTTGCACCAACTGCGCCGCTCAATTAGCATAATTATCCAATTTGACATATGATGGAGATACAAGAAATACTATCTCAAGGAGAGCGTGTAACAATAGAATGCAAGAAAGCTCAACGTTGTGTTCCTAATTCCATATGGGATACCTACTCCGCTTTTGCCAATACCTATGGAGGGACAATTCTACTTGGCGTAGTGGAACACAGCGAAGAAAAAGATAAGTCCAAGCGGTTTGAATTAGTAGGTGTGGAGGATGCCGACAAGATACGCAAAGATTTGTGGAATACCATTAACAGCAAAGATAAAGTTAGTGTAAATCTTCTCCGTGATGAAGATGTACAAATCATAAATGTGGATTACAAGAGCATTATTTTAGTAAATGTGCCACGTGCAGATTCATGTATGCGTCCGGTATATATCAATAATAATATGTCGCGAGGCACGTTCAAGCGTAATCATGAAGGCGACTATCATTGTACCGAGCAGGAATTGAAGATGATGCTCCGCGATGCCAATGAGGCGGGAAACGATAGGTTGGTATTGGAACACTATACGATGGATGACGTTGACTTGCCAACCTTGGAAAGTTATCGCATAATGTTCAAAACTGATAATCCTGACCATGTTTGGAATACCCTTGGGCATAAAGAGTTCCTAATGCAATTGGGTGGCTATACCGTTGATAGAAAACAAAAGACAGAGGGACTCACAATGGCTGGTCTCCTTATGTTTGGCAAAGGATTACCTATTCGTGATAGATTTGATAATCTACGGATGGACTATATTGACAAGTCTCACCTTATAGGAGAGCAACGATATAGTGACCGTATCACATACGATGGTAGGTGGGAGAATAATCTATATAATTTCGTGCGTATGGTTCTGCCTAAGTTGACAATAGACCTGCCTCGGCCATTCCAAATGAATGGCATCATACGCAAGGATGACACCTTACTACACAAGGCTGTAAGAGAAGCTGTTACGAATATGATTATTCATTCCGACCTTATGCTTAACGGTATTTTGAGAATAGAGAAATATGATGACCGTATCGTTCTTGTAAATCCCGGATTACTCAAACTTCCTTTAGATCAGATTTATCGTGGTGGAGAGTCAAAGGCTCGTAATCAAAGAATACAGAATATGTTTCGTATGATTGGTTATGGAGAGAATATCGGTTCCGGCTTCCCACTAATTGTAAATGCATGGAATAAGACGAATTGGATTAAACCGGAATTGGTTGAGCAGGTAGAATTAATGCAAGTAAAACTGACCCTCTATTTTGTAAATGACCCATTAAATGACCCATTAAATGACCCATTAAATGACCCGGTAAAACTGAGCGACAGGCAGAGTGTTATACTACAATGTTTCTTCAATGATAAGACTCTAACCAAGGAAAACTTATGTGCAAAAACTGGTCTATCCGATGCCACAGTCAAACGTGAGATTGCATACCTAAAACGTCTTGGCGTATTGAAAAGAATTGGCAGTAAAAAGAATGGATATTGGTTAGTATTAAAATAATATCTGTTTTTTGATTGTGACGCGGATTTCTTGAATTATTTTAGTACCTTTGCGCTCGGATCAAATATCAAGAATCATTATGACAGATTTGCACCAACTGCGCCGCTCAATTATTGCTGACGGGACCCTCTCGGAAACCGAAGTCAATCATCTCCGCGAAGCCATCTTCGATGAAGAAGGTATCACTATCGCCAAGGCTAACTTTCTGTTTGACCTCAAGGATACTATACAAGTGAAACTCATTGAGGCAGACGACCGCCGACGCCGCAAACAAGGCGGCGACTCGTTTCGCAAAATTTTCATTGACGCTATCACCAATTTGCTACTCGAGGACGAGAGCTCGCCGGGCGAGATTGATGTGAATGAGGCTAAATGGCTTCGAGCCAAGATGCAGAACAAGGGCTACTACGACCGCACAGATATCCTCCTGCTCGACGAGTTGAAACATCGCTCAATCAACTTCCCCGAAATTCTTCAATATAAAAATAAATTTTGGCGCACCTTGGAGTCGGGGCTCTATCTGTCGCGCTACCTCACAATCGTTGCCGCTATCGGCTCGGTGATTGGTGCCCTCGCTCTGTTTGTCGAAGGCTCCAAGGAGGTATTGCATGGCGTCAAAAACCTCGTCCTCGGCACAGGCAATCACGACGAGTTGCTTAGCGCCTTTGTGTCGTCGGTCGACATTTACCTCTTTGCCATGGTGCTGGTCATCTTCGGTGTAGGCATCTACGAGTTGTTTATCAACAAGATCGACCCCGTGCTGAACAATCAAACGGTGCGCCCGTCGTGGTTGCAGATTGGTAGCATCGACGACCTCAAATCGTCGCTCGGCAAGGTAATTCTCATGGTGCTCATCGTGTCGTTCCTCAGCATAACGCTTACGCACAAGACCGCCTATTCCGAGCCGCTACACTTGCTATACCTCGCCGGTGGTGTGCTCCTGGTGGCACTCGCACTATACATCGCCAGCATCCACCACAAGAACGATCACAAATAATCGCAGCATGGGGGCGATGAAATGAGCGAAAAATATATCGAAATAAAGGGCGCGAGGGTCAACAACCTCAAGAATATCAATCTGCGCTTGCCTCGTGGCAAATTCATAGTACTCACGGGCTTGTCGGGCTCGGGCAAGTCGTCGTTGGCTTTTGATACTCTCTATGCCGAGGGGCGGCGGCGCTATGTCGAGAGCCTCTCGTCGTATGCCCGCCAGTTCATGGGCAAGATGGTCAAGCCCGACTGTGACTTCATACGCGGGCTACCCCCGGCTGTGGCAATCGAGCAAAAGGTCAACACGCGCAATCCGCGCTCCACAGTAGGCACTTCTACCGAGATTTACGACTACCTGCGCCTGCTGTTTGCTCGCGTGGGACGCACCTATTCGCCGGTGAGCGGTGCCGAGGTGCGCAAGCATCAGATTGAGGATGTCATCGCCACTGCCCTTGCCTACGACGACGGCACACGCCTCGCCGTTGTGGCTCCTATCGAAATCCCCGAGGGTCGCTCGGTAGCCACTCAACTCGACATACTCGCCAAGGAAGGCTTCACGCGTATTCTTGTCGACAACTCATTTGTCAACATCGACGAAGCCGGCGATATCAACAATCTGAAGCATATTGATTTAGTAATTGACCGTCTCGCGGTGGCTCACTCGGGCGACGAACTCTCCCGCCTCGCCGAGAGCATCGAGACTGCCTTCTACGAGGGCAACGACTGCGCCTCTCTTGTCGTTTTCGGCAAAGATGGCAAGGTTGAGCGCCACGATTTCTCCAAGCGCTTTGAGGCTGACGGCATCACTTTCATGGAGCCGAGCGACCAGATGTTCAACTTCAACAACCCCTATGGCGCATGCCCGGTGTGCGAGGGTTTCGGCAAATCGCTGGGCATCGATGAGTCGTTGGTTATTCCCAAACCCGAACTGTCGATATACGACGATGCCGTGGCTCCATGGCGCGGACCTACGATGAGCCAATGCAAGCGCGAATTCATCCGCTGCGCCGCCTCATTTGACTTCCCTATACATCGCCCGTATTTCAAACTCACCGATGAAGAAAAGTCGCGACTATGGCACGGCTATGGCTCGTGGGAGGGCATCGACGGCTTCTTCAAGTGGATGGAAACGCAACGGCACAAGGTGCAATACCGCGTGATGTACTCGCGCTTTGTCGCCAAGACCACTTGCCCCGAGTGTCACGGCAGCCGTTTGCGCCGTGAGGCTCTATATGTCAAGGTGAATGGTGCCACCATACGCGACTTGGTGACCATGTCGGTCGAGCGTCTGCGGCAGTGGTTTGACGCCTACCGCCCTACCGGTGAGGAGGGACGGGTGAGCGAACGTCTGCTCACCGAGATACGCAATCGCCTTGATTACCTCACCGATGTGGGGCTCGGATACCTCACCCTCGACCGCCTCAGCAACTCGCTCTCGGGTGGCGAGAGCCAGCGCATCAATCTGGCTACTCAACTTGGCAGCGCCTTGGTGGGTTCGTTGTATATCCTCGATGAACCGTCGATTGGATTGCACAACCGCGACACCGACCGCCTTATCGGCGTGTTGCGTCGCCTTACCGATATGGGCAACACTGTGGTGGTAGTTGAGCACGACGAGGAAATCATGCGTGCCGCTGATATGATTGTCGACGTCGGTCCCGATGCCGGACGCCTCGGCGGCGAAATCGTCTTTGCCGGAGAGTTAAAAAATATTAAATCTGCAAAGAATTCATACACAGCTGATTATCTCAGTGGCAAGCGTTCTATTCCTCTGCCTCCTCAGCGCCGTCCGTGGAAAGACTATATCGAGATTACCCACGCCACAGCGAATAATCTCAAGGACGTGACGGCTCGATTTCCGCTCGGCGTGCTCACCGTGGTCACTGGTGTGAGCGGCTCGGGAAAGTCGACCTTGGTGGGCAATATCCTCTATCGAGCCTTGTGCCGCCACTTCGAGGTGGCGTGCGAGAAGCCCGGCACCTTTGGCGACCTTCAGGGCGATTTACGACGCATTGGCGACGTGGTCTTTGTCGACCAAAATCCTATCGGCAAATCATCTCGCTCCAATCCGGCAACCTACCTGGGCGCATACGACGAGATACGCCAGTTGATGGCTGCACAACCCGGAGCACGCCAACTGGGACTCAGCGCCGGATTTTTCTCCTTCAATACCGATGGCGGTCGCTGCGATGAGTGCAAGGGCGATGGCTATGTGACTATCCCCATGCAATTCCTCGCCGATGTCACCATCCCATGCGAGGCTTGCAATGGTTTGCGCTTTAAGCGCGAGGTCCTCGAGGTGAAATATCAAGGACTCAATATCAACGACATACTCGACTTAACCATTGATGATGCCATCGACTTCTTCGGCAAGGGCGAGAGTTCGACCGAGCAACGCATTGTCAAGCGTCTTAAGCCGTTGAGCGATGTAGGCTTGGGCTATATCAAGTTGGGGCAGACCTCCTCGACACTCTCGGGCGGCGAAAATCAGCGCGTCAAGTTGGCATCCTTCCTTGCCGACGAGCGACAGGTGCCCACAGTGTTCATCTTCGACGAACCAACCACCGGCTTGCATTTTCACGACATCAATGTGTTGATGAAGTCGTTCAACAGCCTCATCGCCATGGGACACACCATCATCATTATCGAGCATAATATCGACGTAATCAAGTGTGCCGACCATATCATTGACCTCGGACCCGATGGTGGCGAACATGGAGGTGAAATAGTGGCTACGGGGACTCCCGAGCAAATTGCCGGAAATCCCCGCAGCATCACAGGGCGCTACCTTAAGGCAGCCCTTGATAAGTCTTAACGCAGGCGGTCGGAGGAGTGGAGAAGGCTACGGTCATGCTTCATGCCTTTCACGGCAAGGAAGCACAATACCCCTGCCAAGATAGGCAGTGTTACGCCACCCACCCAGTTGGCTGAGCCTTCAAAGGTTACATAAATCGAAATCAGTGCAGTGGCGACTGTGGCAACAACCAAGAGAATACACATCTGTGCCACACGAATCTGCAGGTTCAAATTTTTGAACAAGAAGATGTCGACCAAGGTCAAGGCTGCGGTAGCCAAGGCGATTACCATCACAGCCGGTACTTGACAGGCACATAGCGATGCATCACCGGCGGTGCCGAAAGTTGTGAATGCAAATACTGCCAACAAAATGGCTGAAATAAGAAGCCAGAGGGTCTGGATACGTTGTATTACCATTATCTTTAAGTTTTTTTGTTATTTTCCTTTGTTATAACTGATTGCCTCGAGGATGAGACGCGTGTCCGAGGTGTCAACAGCGGCATCTGCGAGCCAATGAGCATCATCTTGCAACATCTTGCGCAGCGAGTCGATTTTGCCCTCATTCATATCAACGACATGGGAGTATAAGTCGATAGCAGCACCGATTTTGCCCAATCCACGTGCGGTGTGACCGGCATTGAGTAGGTCTTCCATCTTGGGGTCGTCGGCAAGTATGATATCGTAGGAAGCCATCGCCTCGTCAAATTTGCGCTGTAAAAATTGCGCCCATGCCAGTCCGCGACGCGCATTGAGACTATCGGGCGACAGATATAGCGCCTTGTGAAACTGTTGCTCGGCATCGGCAGCCATGCGCGCCTCGATATATGTGTTACCTAATACCATTGCCGTGTGGAAGTCGTCGGGCTTGTTGAGCGACAACTCCTTGAGAGCGGTAATCGCACGGCGTGGCTCGCCCAAGGCGCGGTAGGTGGCGGCAATATGTTCCAAGAGCCAGTTGCCTCCACCGCCAAGCAATTGAGCCTCATCATAATAAGATATGGCGCGAGCATAATTGCCGATTTTCTCAAGACAGAAACCTATTTTCTGGGCTCGAGCCGCATCGGGCTCAGCAAGATTATCGAGGCGCTGCAATGCCACGGCGCCCTCCTCATAGAACTTGTGCTTGATGTCAAACTCGGCTATCAATTGCAGGGTCTCCATATCGTCAAAGCTATCGTTGACGGCATCAATAGCCATCATATCCAAGCCATGATTGAATGGGTTGAAAAATTCGCCTTTGCGACGGAAAAGGTTGTAGAAGCGGTAAAGATTTTGCAAATAATTGGTTATTATCGCCTTACGCTCGGTTGCGGCAGCGACTTTCTCAATTTCGCTGAGCATCTCATGCATCTGTCCTCCATGGGCAGCCATCGCTGCCGTAGCATTGTCGCGCATTGATGCCGGCGCCGATGCCAGCGCCATCATCACCGAATACTTGTCGCTATCACAGAGCATGGGAAGGCGCTCGAGGGTTTGAGCCATTGTGCCATCGCCGACTCCGGCTACTGATGAGTGATTGGACGTAAATGGCAAGAACCAATTAGCCATATCCATGAAGAATGGAAAATGCTTCATGTTGCCAAACGAGCTCATATATACATCGCCGCCATCGGCTTGTATCTCACTTATCTCGCGCAATTTATCCGCAATACCATCGCGATTTAGGAGGTCCTCCCATGCAGGATTTTCGCCCTCGGCAAGGGCTTCTATATCCACCTCGCTTTCATTCATGCGGTCGCGTATCTCTGGTGCCAGCTTGGTGAGCATAGGCATTATTTCGGTCGAAAATTTGTGCGAGATGCGCTCGGTGTCTCGGCAGCGCATAAATTCGATAGCCATCAATCGCATATCCTGCTGCCAGGTGGCGAAATCCTTGGCTGTGGCAAGCACCTCGGCAAGACGCTTGGGCAGCCTGCGGCGCTTGTATCTGAAAAGTACAATGATGGCGCTCACCAAGGCTCGGAGGGCAACAATGGGCGACACCGGAGCCATATATATATGAAGCAGAGCCTCGATGCGACGCGAGTCGTAGTACTCCATCGCGCCCATCGCCACAGCCGAGACAGCCATCGCTCGCGGTGCCGTATCGAAATCCTCATTGAGGATAAAAGTTGTGGCAGCCGACAGGTCATCAGTACTCAAGGGATGAGTGACCCACAGGGTATTAAATATACCGACAGCAATTGACTCGGCGAGGCGTGTGCGGTTGCTGTCGGCGATGCTGTGTAGGTCGCTACGTAACCTTTGTGTCTCGTTATACAGATCTGTTATTTGGCTTGATACGCTACGCATCGGGCGTGCTCCCAACGACCTCGCTGTGCTGAAATATAGGGTCGAGGTGCTTGCCATCTGAGCCTGTCGAGTGAGCGTATCGGCAATAGCTCGTATCTCTGTGGTGATTGAGGCATACACGGCATCACGCTCGGGGTCGGGTGCTCCGCCGGCAAAGTAGGATAGCATCGCCTTGTAATTGGTCTCCAAACGGTCTATCTGCGTGGTGATTTCCCAAGTCATCGCGCCCTCGCTGAAGGTGCGCAAGGCGACAAAGGCATCATGCAATGTGCCCTCATCAACCATCTTCGCTATATCCGATTTGAATTGTTTGATTTGGTTGGTATCCATCAATTATGTGTCATTCTTTAGTAATAGAGTCCAAGATAAACTCGATAAAACTGTCAAAAACAGCCTTGCGCCGCGCCGGGTCGGAGTTGTCGGCGGTGGGAATTACCAAACGCATAAGCATTTCGTCAATGAATGTGGCGAATAACTTGCAACGTTTCTCGTCAAAGTCACCCGAGGCGACACCCTCATCAAGCAAGTCGCGCAGGATGGCATTGCCCTTCTTGAGCGCCATGGCATTGACGCGCTCGAGGCGACGCGGGTCAAACTTGAGCCACAGTCTCAGTGTTGAGCCGGCTTGCACATTGTTGCGTTCCAGTCGGTAACGCAATAAATCAGCCAAGCGCTTGGTTACCGGCTCGTCGCGACGGACAATCTCTCGCAAATTGGCAACCATGCTCTCGCTCTCGCTCTCCAGCACTGCATTGTAAATTTCCTTCTTATTACGGAAGTATGTGTAGATGGTGCGACGACCGCGCTCCGAGGCATTGGCGATATCGTTCATAGTGGTCTTCGCCACCCCTTTGTGATCAAAGAGCTGGCGTGCCACTTCTATTAATTTTTCTCTTGTCTTCGATACCATCCGTTGCTCGAATTTATCTCTTCGTGATAATTGAGATATAAAAAATCTTAATCTTCAGTGCAAAGTTAGTAATTTTTTCGTATCTCGGCTTATTAAACGACGATTATTTGCTAATTTTGCACTCTAACAGCACAAGAGTGACTCATTTTTACCCATAAGAGTATGAAATTAAATACATTTAGCCGACAATTTGCAACAATCATAGCCGTAGTCGCCGCGTTGAATGTGGCGGCGAGCGAAAACCTCAGTTTTGAAAACCACGAGTCGACCATCGTGGGCATTTTCATCAAGGACTTAACTACCGGCAGAGTTATCGTTCAAGAAAATGCAATGCTCTCCTTGACACCTGCAAGTGTCACCAAAACCGTGACCTCGGCAACTGCATTGCTCAATCTCGGCACCGATTTCCGCTTCGCCACCACAGTTGCGCTCAGCGGCAAACGTTCGACAGCCAATCCTCAGCGCTGGGAAGGTGACTTGGTGATATACGCATCGGGCGACCCCACCATCGGCAGCAATGAATTTGTCAGCACCAAATATTTCTCGACTCCCATTATCGAAGGCGTAAAGCGACTGAATATCACCGAAATAACCGGCGGTGTCGTGGTGGTAGATACCTTGCGCGATACCGGTCCGCTTCCTACCTGGGAATGTGAGGACATTGCTTGGACATACGGTGCCGGATTTTTCGGCTTCAACTACTGTGGAAACGTTGTTAAGGTGTATCCTAATCGCGGTATCGTCGAGCCGGCAAGTCGCCTCAAAGTCACCACCACCCCCACCGACGAGCGCTCCTATGATGTGTTGCGTGGCATCAATAGCAACGATTTATTAGTAACAGTACCTGCCAGTCAACGTGGCAAGGCATCGTGGGTGATAAATTCAACCAATCCCGACCCCGCATACACCTACTGCAAGACTCTTGCTCAAAAGTTGCGTAACGCCGGCATCAAGATTAACGAGAAGCCTGTGAACGAAGGCGTTCCCGAGGCTACCACTGTGGTGCACATCAATTACTCCCCCTCAGCCGCCGAGATTTGTCAGAGCCTGATGAAGCGCTCCGACAACCTCTTTGCCGAGGGTATGCTCCGCGCCATTGACCCGGAAGGCTCGCGCAAGGATTGTCTGAAAGCCCTCAAGGACTTTTGGAAGGACAAGGGGTTGCGTACTTCTTCGATTATCATGCATGATGGCAGCGGTCTCACTCGCTCTAATCGGTTCTCACCGATATTCCTTGCAGCCCTGCTTGAGCATATGGCAAAATCGCCCATTGCCGACACATATGTGCAATGCTTCCCGGTCGCCGGCATCGATGGCACCCTCAAGAATTTTGGCTCAAACACAATTCTGCGTGGGCGCGTTGCCCTCAAGACCGGCAGCCTCAGTTCTGTGCAAACCTATGCCGGATACCACCTCGACGCCGACCACAAGCCCACTCATGTAATCGTGATTATGGTCAATGGCTTCACTTGCCCACGCCGCCAGGTGCAGGCAGCCATCGAGAAATTCCTTATCGAAATGTTTAAATAATCGAAATATTATGGCTGATTTTGAGAAGTTAATAAACGATATTATTGAACTGGAAGGCGCAGTGCGCGTTCTCAGCGCTCGCACCAGCGAGGAAGCCTTGGCAATCGCTCGCCGGAAATTGGC
>JBJEDD010000021.1:15020-16472 GCA_051871715.1 Muribaculaceae bacterium
GAGGTTGAGGAATACCTCTACTACGACCTCGCTTGGGACCGCGAGGACCCCACTGTCGTGCTTTTCAATGAATTTGTGGCTCGAGCATTTAACGACGAAAGTAAATGAGTGGCAAACTATACATAGTTCCTACGCCTGTCGGCAACATATCGGATATGACTCCTCGAGCCGTGAGCGTCCTACAGAGTGTTGACCTGATTCTGGCAGAAGATACTCGCACCAGCGCTCCCTTGCTCAAGCACTTCGGCATCACCACACCGATGGCGAGCCATCACAAATTCAACGAGCACGAGACTTGTACAGCCATAGCCAATCGCATCGCCGGTGGTGAGACTATCGCCTTGATATCCGATGCCGGCACGCCGGGTATTTCCGACCCGGGATTTATGCTATCGCGCGAATGCCGACGCCTTGATATTGAGGTGATTACCTTGCCGGGTGCGACTGCCTTCGTGCCGGCATTGGTATCCTCGGGCTTGCCCTGCGAGCGCTTTGTCTTTGAAGGCTTCCTACCGCCCAAGAAAGGCAGGGCTACTCGCCTCGAAGAAATTGCGGCAGACAGCCGCACTACCATAATTTATGAATCGCCCCTGCGATTGGTCAAGACCTTGCAACAACTAGCCGAGGTGTGTGGCGCCGACCGCCCCGCATCCGTCTCACGCGAAATTTCAAAAATGTATGAGCACACCGAGCGTGGCACCCTCGCCGAGCTAATTGAATATTTCACTCAGAACAATCCGCGTGGCGAGATTGTTATTATACTGCAGGGAGTGAAAGATGAATCAGTCAAAGTGCATACCAACAAGTATAAACAACAATAATTATTAATTTACAAAAATGAAAAAACTTATTCTACTGCTATCCGCTGCCGTTATGCTTACATCGTGCGGTGGCAAATCCGAAGAAGAAATTGCACAGGAACAAGCCTTGCAAGACGCAACACACCAGGAACTTGAGACCGCAATCAACGACCGCGACCAGTTGCTCGCATTAGTATCAGAGATATCAACCGGCATGGACCAAATCAAGCGCTTGGAGAATATCCTCTCGGTAACAAATACCGGCTTGAGCGATGAGACAAGCTCGCAACGCGCCCAAATACTTGCCGATATCGACGCTATCCAGCAGACACTGCAACAGCGTCGCGAACAACTTGCCCAACTGGAAGCTCGCCTTCAGAAGTCAAAGATCAACACTCAGCAACTGCAGTCAACTATCGCTACCCTCCGCGGACAGATAGAGACACAAGCCGCTGACATCGAGACCTTGCGTGCCAACCTTGATGAAGCTAACGCTCAAATCGGAGTCCTCAACAATGCAGTTGACTCGCTCAACACCACTGTGCAGACTGTCACCGATGAGCGCAATATCGCTCAGCAACAGGCTATCGACACTGCCAACGAACTCAACACCTGCTACTATGTAGTGGCAAGCAAGAGCGAACTCAAGGAG
>JBJEDD010000022.1:0-4222 GCA_051871715.1 Muribaculaceae bacterium
CCAAAACAATATCAACCATTATCCAATCAAATTTGCCTATTTTTTCAGTGGCTTCCAAAAATGGGAGACCCTACACTTCTTATTATCAGAGAATTAACTATATATAATAATTTTTATATTGCATATCTCATCGAGAAGTCGTACCTTTGCAACCGTAAATGTGGAAAGATTTGGCTGCTTGCAACCACTCGAAAAAATGCTAAAATTGCAATTCAAAGTTGCTCGCCGTGGGCGCCTGTAGGTGTCCGTGGCATCCAAGCCGGTCGACCGCATTGTCGCCCCACTCCGCAGGGGCTGCTTTGCGGATTTTTTATTGATCTTTTAAACTGTTGTAACTATGAATTATCTCTTCACTTCCGAGTCTGTTTCGGAGGGTCATCCCGACAAAGTGGCTGACCAAATCAGTGACGCCGTCCTCGACGAATTTCTCGCTCGCGACCCCGATGCCAAGGTGGCTTGCGAAACTATGGTGACCACCGGGCAAATCATCGTTGCCGGTGAAATCCTCTCGGACACATATATTAATATAATGGGGACCGCCCGCGATGTCGCTGCTCGCATTGGATACAATCGTGCCGACCTGGGCTTCGATGGCCGCTCCTGTGGTGTCCTCCTCGCTGTGCACGAGCAGAGTCCCGACATCAATCGTGGCGTGGTGCGTCGCTCGCCTGCCGAGCAGGGCGCCGGCGACCAAGGCATGATGTTTGGCTACGCTACCGATGAGACACCCATTTTCCTGCCTCTCACGCTCGCACTCAGCCATGCCGTGCTCAAAGAACTCTCGGCAATACGTCACGAAGGCATTCAGATGCCTTACCTCCGTCCCGATGCCAAGAGCCAAGTCACCGTCGAATACACTCCCGAGGGCAAGGCTGTGCGTGTCGACACCATCGTGGTATCCACCCAGCACGACGAGTTTATCACTCCAGAAAATTCCGGTCTCTCGCAGGAGCAATGCGACGAGTCAATGCGCCAGCGCATCGAGGACGACATTCGCTCGATAGTGTTGCCACGCGTAATTGCCAAGGTGCCCGAGGATATCCGCCACCTCATCGGCGGCGATGTCAAGTTGCTGGTCAATCCTACAGGTAAATTTGTTGTCGGCGGTCCCGATGGCGACACCGGTCTCACCGGTCGCAAAATCATCGTCGACACCTACGGCGGTCATGGCGCACACGGTGGTGGTGCCTTCTCGGGCAAGGACCCCAGCAAGGTCGACCGCTCGGCAGCCTATGCTGCCCGCCATATTGCCAAGAATCTTGTCGCCGCCGGAGTGGCTCATCGCGCCCTGGTTCAGGTGGCTTATGCCATCGGTGTTGCCGAGCCGGTATCGCTCACTGTCAACACTTATGGCACCGCACAGGTCAACATGACCGACGGCGAAATCTCGCGCCGTGTAGCCAAAATCTTCGACATGCGCCCCTATGCCATCATTGAGCGTCTGAAACTCCGCAACCCCATCTACTCCGAGACCGCCACTTACGGTCACGTCGGACGCACTCCGCGCACAGTCACCAAGACTTTCCGCAACGACGACGGCTCAACATTCTCGCGCGAGGTTGAACTCTTCACTTGGGAAAAACTCGACTTCGTCGACCAAATTCGCGACGCTTTTGACCTCAAATAAACCGCTTTTACCCACTTTATTAGTGTTTTTTGTTTAATTTTGAGAAGATAATTTTTATTTTCGCCGAAATTAATGTACCTTTGTACGCTTTTTACACGAATAATAACTTAAAAACGCTAAATATAATCAATGGCAACTCTTGAAAAAATCCGAAACAAGTCGGTGCTGCTGTTCGTCATTATCATCGTGGCACTGCTTGCGTTCATCTTGGGCGACTTCCTCACATCGGGTCGCACTTACTTTGGCTCGGGCATGACCGTTGCCGAAGCCGGTGATGTGAAAGTTGAGTACAACGACTATCAGCTGGCTCTCAACAATGCCAGCGAGCAGGCTCGCGACCGTCAGGTCGACAACGGCGACCTCGCTCAGCAAGTTATCAACCAAATGCTTACAGAACAACTCATGCTGAAGGAATATGAGGACCTGGGCATCGTGGTTACCAACCGCGAGATTACCGAGGCTCTCACCGGCGAAAACATCCACCCCTCGGCTATGCAGACCATCTATATGCTCGGTCAATACCTCGGCATCCCCGGCAATGACCCCAAGGCTATCTATGCCGCCGTGCAGAATCCCCCTGCCGAGCTCCCCGCTGAATATGCCGCTCAGTTCCGTCAGGCTTGGGCAGGCCTCGAGGCTCAGGTTGAGCAAGCACTCCTCTACGAGAAGTTCTCGCGTCTCGTCCTCGGTCTCTACACCGCCAACGACCTCGACGCTCAGAGCCTCTACAACGATATCGCCAACGTGCGCCACATCACCTATGCCGCCGCTCCTCTGTCGACTATCTCTGATGAGGAGGCACAAGTGACCGACCAAGACCGTCGCGCTGCTTGGGACGAACTCAAGGGTCAGTTCAAACTCGATGAGCCTGTGCGCACCGTCGACTATATCGTCGTTAACATCCAGCCCTCCGATGCCGACCGCGCTGCCGGCGCCGCTGCTGTTGAGGAAGCTCTCCTCGGTCTCAACTCCACCGAGGGTCTTGAAGCAATCGCAACCAATCCTCGCTTCGTCTCCAACCGCACCGAGTCTCCTATGTCGCAAATCCGTGACAATGGAATGAAGAACTTCCTCGATACCGCTACAGTAGGTCAAGCAGTACGCCTGAAAGTTGTAGGTGACACATACACCCTTGCCAAACTCAACGGCGTATCTCAAGATATCGACTCCATCAACATCTCGATGCTCGGTCGCCAAGATGGTGGCAGCCTCGACTCTCTGTTGGCTAAGGCTAAGGAAGGCGTAGCATTCAAGGACCTTGCCGATGGCGAGACAATTCAATATCGCGACAGCGTGTGGACCTCTCTTATCGGTCCTAACGTTCCCGCTGCTGTCAAAGCCGCTCTCACCGAGCACGCCGTAGGCGAAATCTTCGCTGTTGCCGACTCGACTCAGGGCCAGCGCTTCGAGACCATCTATCGCATCAACAAGCGTAACGCTCCCGTCAAGGTTTACGACGTTGCCGAGATCACCTATGTGGTTGACCCCTCTGCCGAGACTTTGGCTCAACTCACCAACGACATTCACACCTTCGTCAGCAACCACTCGTCGGCTCAAGCATTTGCCGATGCCGCTGCCGAGGCAGGCTATACACTCCTCAACACCGTGGTCACCGCTTCATCGCCTCGCTTCGCTCAACTCGGCGACTCTCGCCCCGTTGTTAAGTGGCTCATGAACGCCAAGCCCGGTCAAGTGATGCCCGTATATGAGGACTCACGCCAAACTTACTTCGTTGCCGCCGCTCTCAAGAGCGTCTACGACGAGGAATACCTCCCCTGGAACTGCGATATACCCGGTGTGGCCGAGCAAATTGAGGCACGTGCCGTTGCCAACAAGAAAGCCGCTATGCTCATCGAGCGCTTCGCCGGCAAGGCTCAAGACGTTGCAGGTTACGCTCAGGTAATGGGTGTTGAGAAGCAGACCGGCGACGCTATGTTCAACGCTCCCATGCTTGCTCGCATCGGTATGAACGAGAGCACCCTCCAAGGTATCGTTGCTGCTGCCGAGACCGGCAAACTCGTTGGTCCCGTCCAAGGTAACAACTCGGTAGTCGTGTTCACCGTTGACGGTATCGACTCCACGGGTCGCGAGTTTACCACCGAAGAGTACACCACTCAGTTCAACCGTCTCCACAACCTCGGCAATGAGCGCTGGTTGCAGAATAACATCCTCTCGCTGCTCGTCGGAGGTAACAAGATTGAGAATAAGAGTCTCGACTTCATCAAGGGCGTCGGCGAAGAATAATCCGGCTCCACCCACGATATAGCCACCGCCCTATAAGCGTTTATTCCATCGCTTATAGGGCGGTTGTTTCTAATAAATCTACTGATTATGAATAAGATGGATTGGAACAGTCTTGTCAATGACAAGCGTTTCGGGCTCGAAGATTACCACGACCCGCGTCGCAGTGCCATTCGCACCGATTTTCGTCGCGACTTCGACCGCTTGGTTTTTTCTTCGCCATTCCGCCGCCTGCAGAACAAGACCCAGGTGTTTCCCCTCCCGGGCAGTATCTTTGTCCACAACCGCCTCACTCACTCGATGGAAGTCGCTTGTGTGGGTAAGTCGCTTGCCGACGAAGTAGCAATAGCCTTG
>JBJEDD010000023.1:0-4201 GCA_051871715.1 Muribaculaceae bacterium
GGTTGATGCCTCTGCAAGTTAAGCCATGCTCAAAAATTATTTAGGACAATATTGCTTTTATGCTCCCTTTGTTGGCGCTTCAATTGTCTTTTTGTTCGTCGCCGACATCCAATGCTCGCGGAGCCGCTCCGCCACCGCTTATCTGTGGAGGTGTAGTTCCGCCTACCGAGGTGTTTGCTGCGCCATTCTGGCACACCAAGTACATTATTATCGATATCAAGCCATACATTGCCAGCGCTATACCCATCGACAACATCAACTGCGGGTCCTCGTCGTTCTCGGGCTCACACATAAATATATATACAGCGAGTGCCAGCAACAGCGCCGGCGCTATCAGCCACCACACGCTCAGTCGCTTGCTCTGTATCGCCGAGGTGGTCGCTACGACCATGTCTGCAGCACACAGCACCACAACTGTGCCAAATATCACAGGCACAACTGTCGCAAACGTGCCGTTGAACACAATCATCGACAGGCCCAGGGCAACGGCGGCGATATTGGCAACAGTGCCCAGAAATTTTGCCACCGACGAGCGCATTTTCGCACCCCGGCGGCTCACGATGAAGTTCAGAGCCCCGGCGATTATCAGCAATATGCCCAGTGTGACCATCACACCCACCGAACTAACTGCGCTGCGAGCGATGATAAATATGACTCCTGCCACCAGTGCCGGCAGCGATAGTATCAATGTTTTCTTTGTGCCCATAGTCTTTTACACATTATATATTTATAACAATCGGCGCATGCATCTCTGTGCCAACGCGCCCACAAATTTACATCATTTTCATTTCACCGCCAAATCTCTCTCCACAATCATCGCCGCCATATACAGCGGCAAATATACTATGCCGTTGCTTTGCTCGATGTTATTGGGAGACAATACTATGGCTCGGTCGATTTTCATCGAATTATTGGCTATTGCGTTGTTCAGCGAAGCATGCTTCTTATAATCTGCGCCCGACTTCACCTCAATCAATGTCACACCATTAGTATCGGTAATCACAAAGTCCAATTCGAGTTTGCTTTTCTTGTCGTAATAGTGCAGAGACACATTGAGCGCAGATAGAGCGCATGCTACATAGTTCTCGGTCAAGGCTCCGGCGTTTATGTCGATTTCTCCGTGTAGCACCTTGAACTGCATTGACTTGAGTAATTGTGAGCACAGTAGCCCCGTGTCAACCATATATAGTTTGTATAGACGCCTATTCTCAACTGCCTCCAATGGTAATTCTAATGCATTGGTGTTGAATGAGTAATATGCCACACCTGCATCAATAAGCCATTGGGTGGGCTCTTCGTATTTCCGTCGTGATGCTCCTTGCTCCAGGTCAGCCAGTACGAATCTCTTATCTTGCTTCCCTAAGGATGATGGTATGGCGTCAAACACTCTCTTGACCAATGGCGCCTGCTCCATTGCATAGTTAGAGATGTCTGCTCGATACGACATCATTATGTTTTGCTGAACTTTCACAACCTCTCCGAAGTCGGGCTGTTGCACGAATGTTTGTACCGCCTCGGGCATGCCGCCCACGACAAGGTATTCCCTGTAATAATTGCTGATTTGTTGATGTATAAACTCAGGTACCGGCTTGAGCCGATTGTACGACGACTTCAGCACATCAATCACGTCTGCGCTTACGCCTCGAGCCCACAGAAACTCCTCAAAGTCCATAGGATATACATCATACCTCTCCTCATATCCTACGGGATAGGATGTCACATGTTTATAATTTATTCCCAACAATGACCCCGACTCAATGAAGTCATACATATGTTCCTCGACCAAAAATTTTATTGCAGTTCGAGCCTTGGGGCACTCTTGTATTTCGTCAAAAAACACCAATGTCTCTCCCTCAACAAAGGGGCCGAACCCCATTGCCGACAGATTGGTGATTATCGTCTTTGTCGTCAATTCCCCATCAAAGGCTTGTATTGCAATTGGTTGCTTTACAAAATTTACCTCAATAAAATGCTTGTAATGCTTTCGGGCAAACTCACGCACGGCAGTTGTCTTCCCTACTTGTCGTGCACCAAATAGCAGTGGGGCTTTTCGCCGTCCCGACTTGTGCCACCTTTCTAATTTTTGTAAAATCTTGCGTTTCAGCATATTTGCAACTTTTTTCCACGTTTTTATGGCAATATTTACAACTTTTCGCCATACTTTCAAGCGCAAATTTACAACTTTTCGCCATACTTTCCAAGGCTTTTCAACAACTTTTCGCCATTTTTCCGGCATGACTGACCTGCTTGTGGCTTCTTTAGACAAAAATCGTGTTAGAAACAGGAGCGAGAGAGTAAATCCTCTCGTTCCGCAATTATTGCCACTCCGGTTATAAACGGCTGAATATCAATACGGTCCTAAATTGTTACACATTTTAGCCCTTTTTATTACATGCAGGGTTACAACAACCGCAATTATTGTTACATTCTTGGGCGTCATTGATTTCCTCGTACAGTCATTATTTACCTAAATTTGCATAAAAATTAAACTCTTATAACATATGAAAAAATTTGTAGTAAATTTATTTTGCATAGCACTCGTCTTTTCAATGACAGGCTTGCTTTATTCCTGCAGCGATGACGATGACAACAATGTTATCGACGATGAAATCGATAACCCGGAATACGAAATCGTAGATCTTCCCACCGAGGACCAAATGGAGGTTACCTCTATCATTGACCTCTATGTTCCTTCGACCGATGGCTTGAGCGAGGTTGCACAAGCAATTATCCGCCGCTGCCCTGCCGGCTATGACTATACTGCCTGTGCTATACTGCTCACATCTAATTTTATCGACACTGCCGACGATGCCACCCTCGCACAAATTAAAGATTTCTACGATGGCGGTGGTATGATTATCATGGACCGTCCGACTCCAAGAAACTTCAAAACACTCGAAGCAGGTATGGAATTAGATAAAATCGCAGACCCGATGGAAGAACACGACGACCATGAGGCTTACGGTATCTATGCTTTCAACAAGCACTTCGACATCTATAAACTCAATGACATTTTTGACGAGGACGGTTCAGAATACCAAACTTATCATTATGGTACTACTGTTGATGAAGACGGAAATACTACACCTGTAGAAGAATACGGAGAAGGCGTTGCCGAGGGACAAGAAGAACAACCGCTCACTCCATACTTAGCAGGGTTAATCGCAGACCCCCTGGCACATTGGATGACCGAAAACAACATTCCTGATGAATGGCGTGATGCTCGTAAGAAACAAATTATTGCCAATAGCCGCGGAACTATGGACGATATCATTCATGCTCAATCCATCACGAGCACTTGGACTCATGGAGTGGAAGAATGGTGGAAAGACAAGTGTTCCGACGAAATATGGGAAACGCTTAAAGACAGACAAACTGTTTTTACTACCACAACAAGAGTATATGTAGCATACAGTTATGAAGAGGATACAGACTATTATCTGTTTGACCAAACAGTATGGGCAAACAACTCTCACAAATGGCTTGGCTGCTGGAACAGAGGAGGGACTCATGACCACCAAGGACTATATCTCTATGGAATTTATATTGAAAACAACCTTGAAATGGGCGAGATTTGGGGTGATTTTATAAACTATGGCTTGACACTTGCAGACTTCTCGCCTGAAACAGTCGTAGGCTCACAAACATACAGTACCTCTACCGGCTTTAATATTGGCGGTAGTGCAGGATTGTCACCGTCCGGTCCTTCTGCTAACAGCAACATCGGTATCAACGTAAGCACTTCTCAATCTTATTCAATACCGGACTTAAGCGTTGTCTCAATGTGTGGTGATAATGAAACTACAAAGACTAATTGCAAATGGGAATATCATTCACGTAATCATAATTATGACGTCGATTGGAAAGGCAAAGCAACATTTCACTCTCCGGCACAAGTCTCTATCAACACTATAAAGGTCGGTCAGAGTTGGGTTTGGAAGTTGACAGATCCACAACCATATGATTTTTATGGCCTTTACCTTAAATATTCTATAGGAGACTGGATGTGTGCGGATTACAGAAAATGGATCAATATTTTTGCGTACAAAGACTGGGGCTGTGATGTCTTGTTTGCCAAAATGGACTTTAGAATCAAAATAATCCTTCCCAACAGAGATCCCGAATTGTAATCCCTCCTCCCATACAAAAAAATGTTTGAGGAAAGAAGCGCAATTCTTGCGTGGTTGAAAAATTTGTCGTA
>JBJEDD010000024.1:0-4196 GCA_051871715.1 Muribaculaceae bacterium
TTTGCACTACAAAGTTATAACATTTTTGTAATATATCAAAATTTTAGAGCAAAAATATTACATAAATGTCATATTATTTTAAAGGATGGTATTGGAGTATTAATAGCAATGTGTAATTTTGTGGGAATTAACAATTAATGGCTTTTTTGTGCGAGATGTCAAGCAAAAAAGCGTTAACTTTGCCATTGAAAAAAGGAAAAAACGAAATATGCTCAGAAAAATACGTATAGCACTGGCAGTGCTCTTCTTCGCCGCCGTGACGGCATTGTTCTTAGACTTCACAGGCACGATACACGCGTGGCTCGGCTGGACCGCCAAAATCCAGTTTCTTCCGGCAGTATTAGCGCTGAATGTCGGAGTGGTGATAGCCTTGGTAGTCGTCACCCTGCTGGTGGGACGCGTGTACTGCTCGGTGGTGTGCCCCTTGGGCGTGATGCAAGACATCATCGCCTGGCTAAACGGGCGTAGCAAGAAGAAAAAATATCGTCACAGTTACTCCCCGGCACGCAAATGGCTACGCTACAGCGTGTTGGCATTATTTATCATCGCTTTAGTCGCTCACCTGGGCTCGCTTGCCGCACTCATCGCGCCATATAGCGCCTACGGTCGCATAGCCGCCAATATCATGGCGCCGGTGTGGCAATGGGGCAACAATGTACTTGCTTACTTTGCCGAGCGCGCCGATAGTTATGCCTTCTACACCACCGATGTGTGGCTCAAGAGCCTGTCGTCGCTAATCATCGCCGTCGCCACATTATTAATAATAGGTGTCCTCGCTTGGCGTCACGGGCGCACTTGGTGCAACACCATCTGTCCGGTGGGCACCGTGCTGGGCTGGCTGTCGCAGTACTCGCTCTTCCGCGTAAATATCGACAGCAGCAAATGTAATCACTGCGGTCTGTGCTCGCGCCGCTGCAAGGCTGCGTGTATCAACGGCAAGGAGCACAGCATCGATTATTCGCGCTGCGTGGCATGTATGGATTGCATCGACACCTGCAAGCACGGCGCTATCTCGCTGAGCCTCCGCAAGCGCAAGAGCGAACCTCATGCCGATGCTCCGGATGCCTCGCGTCGCGCATTTCTCACCGGCGCGGTTGTCGCAACCGGCGCCTTGGCTGCCAACGCTCGACGCAAGAAAGTCGATGGCGGATTGGCGGTCATCGAGGACAAGAAAATACCCGCACGCCTCACCGGCATAGTACCTGCCGGCGCCGAGAGCCATCGCCACTTCTACAACCACTGCACCGCCTGCCAACTGTGCATCGCGGCATGCCCCAACGAGGTATTGCGCCCAAGCACCTCGCTCGACCGGCTCATGAAGCCCGAGATGTCATACGAGCGCGGATACTGCCGCCCCGAGTGCACTCGCTGCTCGGAGGTGTGCCCCGCCGGCGCCATCGTCAAGATCGACCGCGCCGACAAGTCGTCAACCCAGATAGGTCACGCCGTGTGGGTCAAGGAGAACTGTGTGGTCCTCACCGACAACGTCTCCTGTGGCAACTGTGCGCGCCACTGCCCCTCGGGCGCCATCCAGATGGTGCCCTCCGACCCCGACAACCCCAACTCTCGCAAAATCCCCGTGGTGAACACCGAGCGTTGCATCGGCTGTGGTGCTTGCGAAAACCTCTGCCCGGCACGCCCTTTCAGCGCCATATATGTCGAAGGCCACGAAAATCATCGTACAATCTAATCCCAGTCCTGCCATATGAAAAAGCCATCCAATATATCGCGTCGCTCATTTCTCAAACGCCTCGGCGCAGGCACGGCTGCCGTGGGTGCCGCCTCGCTCATCGGCTGCGACAACAGCGCCGACACCACCGCGGCAAGCATAGCGAGTGGCGAAATGACCTACCGCACCAACCCCTCCACCGGCGATGTGGTATCGCTCCTGGGCTACGGCATGATGCGTCTCCCCACCATCAACGGCTCTGCCGACAACGACATCGACCAAGAGATGGTCAACCGCTTGGTCGACTATGCCTTGGAGCATGGCGTCAACTACTTCGACTCGTCTCCGGCTTACTGCAAGGGGCACTCCGAGGCTGCCACCGGCATCGCGCTGAGCCGACACCCGCGCAACTCCTACTTTATAGCCACAAAACTCTCCAACTTTGACCCCTCGACATGGAGCCGCGAAGCATCTATCGCCATGTATCACAACTCGTTGCGCGAACTGCAGACCGACCATATCGACTATATGTTGCTCCACGCAGTGGGCATGGGCGGCGGCATGGAGGAATACGAAAACCGCTATGTCAAGAACGGCATCCTTGACTTCTTGGTCGAGGAACGCGCTGCCGGACGTATCCGCAACCTCGGCTTCTCATATCACGGCGACATCAAGGTTTTTGACTACCTGCTGTCGCGCCACGACGAATATAAGTGGGATTTTGTCCAAATCCAGATGAATTACCTCGACTGGAAGTATGCCAAGGACATCAATCCGCGCAATACCAATGCCGAATACCTCTACGGCGAACTCGCCAAGCGCGGCATTCCGGCTATCATTATGGAACCGCTGCTGGGCGGACGCCTCTCCAAGGTGCCCGACCGCATCGTGGCGCGCCTCAAGCAGCGCGAGCCCGAGCGCAGCGTGGCATCGTGGGCATTCCGCTTCTGCGGCACCTACCCGGGCGTGCTCACCATCCTCAGCGGCATGACCATGATGGAGCACCTACAAGACAATCTGCTCTCTTTGGCTCCGCTCAAACCCCTGACCGAAGAGGAGTTAGCCTTCCTCCAGGACACAGCCACCGAGATGATGCGCTTCGAGACCATCCCCTGCAATGACTGCAAATATTGTATGCCCTGCCCCTACGGGCTTGACATCCCGGCTATCCTCCAGCACTACAACAAGTGTATCAACGAGGGCAACGTGGCTGTCAGCTCGCAGAGCCCTGATTATCAGCGTGCTCGCCGAGCCTTCCTCGTGGGCTACGACCGCTCGGTGCCCAAGTTGCGCCAGGCATCCCACTGCATCGGCTGCCACAAATGCGTGCACCATTGCCCCCAGCGCATCGACATCCCCGCCGAGCTTCATCGCATCGATGCCTATGTTGAACAACTCAAGCAAGGCACCCTGTGATGCAACGCCTCATCGACATATTGCACGCCTCGGCTTGCTCATTAGTTGTGGGCAAGGGCGATGACATCTCCACCTACAACGGGCGCGGTGTCAGCGACTTATACCGCATACTCACCACCGAGCCCTCTGCGCTCCAAGGCGCCTGTATCGCCGACAAGGTGGTGGGCAAGGGTGCCGCCGCCCTGATGATTCTCGGCGGCATCAGCGCCCTGTGGGCTGATGTCATCAGCCAAGCGGCTGTCGACTTGCTCGCCGGCTCCGGTATCGACGTGCAATATGGGCGCAAGGTACCTCATATCATCAACCGCCAAGGCACCGGCATGTGTCCCGTCGAACATCTGTGTGCCGACTGCGTCACTGCCCACGAGTGCCTGCCCTTGATCAGTTCTTTTCTGCAAAACATCAATAATTAATATATTTTAACAATCACTACATACTACCTATGCAAGCTACTGCCACACTTTACTCGTTGAGACTCAACGATATCCGCACATACATCGCTGCCGCCATCTTTGTCATCGGCAACATCGCCCTACCCCAACTGTGCCACCTTATTCCGCAAGGCGGACCCATCTTCCTGCCCATTTACTTCTTCACACTCATCGGGGCATACAAATATGGCTTGAGCGTGGGCTTGCTCACCGCCACACTGTCGCCGGTGGTCAACTCCTTGCTCTTCGGCATGCCCGCCGCCGCAGTCCTTCCAGCTATATTGCTTAAATCCATCCTCTTGGCAGTCATCGCAGCCATAGTTGCCCATAAAGTAGGCAAGGCAAGTATCCTCAGCCTCATTGCCGTAGTCCTCGGCTACCAGGTCCTCGGCACCCTCGGCGAATGGGCGCTCTCCGGCAGCCTCGCCACCGCCCTGCAAGACTTCCGCATCGCCATCCCCGGGCTTCTCATCCAAGTCTTCGGCGGCTACCTCCTCATCAAGCACCTCAAACCCTAACATCCACACACTCAATATATAGCGAGCGCTACCCCGCCGGGGCAGCGCTCGTCGTATTTGAGAAATGTATAAAATTTACTTGATTGTCACCTTAGTGATAGAGGCGCCTTGGCGGCGGATGTAAATGCCGCTTGCGGGATTCTCCACGCGGATGCCTTGGAG
>JBJEDD010000025.1:0-4137 GCA_051871715.1 Muribaculaceae bacterium
AGATGAATATGCCTTCTACTATGCTACCGGCTTGACATCCATAACAATCGAAGCTCCGATTACTATCTTACCGTCGTACATCTTCAGTGGATGTACGTCATTGACGCACATAGACTTGCCCGAGACAGTAACAGCAATAGAAACAGCAGCGTTCTCGGGCTGTACAGAGTTGGAATTTACTCTGCCCGAGACGGTTACAGAATTAGGAGCGGAGACATTCAAGAATTGCACAAAAATCACAGAGTTAAATTTCCCGGCGTCAATGACCACCATACCAAATAACATTTTGTATGGTTGTACCGGTTTGACCGCTGTTACTTTTGGTGACAATGTCACCTCGATAGGAAATAATGCTTTCTATGGATGTACGTCATTGACAAGTTTTGTTGTACCCGAGACAGTAGAGACCCTTGGCTCATCTGTATTCAAGAATTGTAGCAACCTTGTATCGGTAGAATTGCCCAACGGATTGCAGACCATCGGTGGCTATGCATTTCAAAATACCGCGATATCGCAGTTGGTGGTTCCGGCAACGGTGACTACGATGGCTGTAACCGATGTGGTAAATGGTTGCCCATCGGATTTAAAGATATATATGTGTAATCCCACGCCGGTACAAAGTTCGACCAACACATGGCGCTTGACGAGCTCGACATATGCTCCTATCATAGTCCCCACGGGCTGTGTAGATGCATATACCAATTACAATGCGTATTGGAAAAAGTCTGAAATCAGTGCACCCGTGTTGAGTGCGGTAGAAATGCTTGATTATAAAGCACTTTTATTTCAAGGCGCAAAGACCGTATTCAGCGGTAGATTGAAAGGAACATATACAATGCCAACAGAAGCAGAAGAGACTCCGGAAGGCAAGCCTGCCCGAGAAGTGGCAATGCGAGGCGATTTGCCTGAGGCTTTTGCCGAAGGTTGCGATAAGGCTGTTATATGTGGCAAAACAATAACCGTTAAATATTTATTCAGACCGCTCACCGGTTATGAATCACAAGAAGTAACGGCAAGTGAAGACGGTACATTCGAAGTCGAAACAATAGAATCAAGATCGCCCAAGAATATGCTTGGCGTTATTGTAGATGGTGTTGAGTCATCAACGTATAATGTGTATGCAACAGTGGTGGTAACTGATATCATATTGGGCGATGGTGACGATGATATTTATATTACCTATAAGGATATACTTGCACTGACACCTACTATTGTGCCGGAGGATGCCGAGGACCAGACCTTTACCATTACGGTGGGTGATGAAACCATAGCATCGACATATAAGGTGTCGGTATCCAATCCGACACGACAGTTCTACGAACTCGTGACCCACAATATGGGCAATACTACAGTGACATTTACCGCGAATGACGATTATGGTTTCTCGCGCACATATAATATCCACGTTGTAGAAAACGACCGCACACCGGCTGCAGATGATTATCAAGATGGTACTTTCTGGCTCAACGAGGAGTGGTTTGGTCACACGAACGGTTCCATAAATTACATTACCTCGGATTATGATGTAATGTATCGAGCATACGAAGCACAAAACCCGGAGATGTCCTTCGGCGTAACATCGCAATATGGCACGATTTATGGCAATCACTTGATAGTGATGTCCAAGCAAGCATCAGAGTCAAAAGATGACCGAGAGGGCGGCAGAGTTGTTGTCGCAGATGCCACGACTCTTGCCCATAAGGCTGCGTTCAGTGACATAGGCGGTGATGGACGTGCCTGTGTGGGTGCTGCCGGGAAGGTTTACCTCGGCACCACGGGCGGTATTCGCGTGCTTTCTCTTGAAGACTACTCCTTGGGTGATATGATAGCCGGTACCGAGAGTGGCAGTGGACTATATAGCAATCAACTCGGCGATATGGTCGCCTCCGGTGGTTATGTATTTGCTATCCGTCAAGAAGCAGGTGTGTTGATAATCAACACAGAGACAGATGAATTGGAGAAGACCCTCAGCACATCAGATGTGAACAACCCCCAAGGCATAGTGGTCGATACCGATGGCAATGTGTGGGTAGCCTCGACCGATGCCTCAAGTAACGGATATTTCCATTGTATCTCGCCCGAGACACTTGAGGTGACTGAGAGTGGTGCTCTTCCCGAGGGCAAGAGTGTAATCTGCCAATGGGGCGCATGGCGCTCGTCAAACTTCTTCGCCTCCAAGAAGAGTGCAACCCTGTGGTGGGGCACTGTTTACACAAGTTGGTCGGGTGACAAAGAGTATTACAGGTGGGATATCGGCGATGTCACAGACGGAGTTGTCAATGCTCAGTTGGTGTACACTTTCCCCGATGACTTGGAGGCTGAGAACGAACTCTATCAATTGCCCTACGCGACAGCGGGCTATGACGAGCGCAATAATATGTTGCTTATAGCAGCCAATCGCGGTTACTCGGGCAATTATCGATACAATTGGTTGCACTTTGTCAACTGCGATTATGGTGTGATACTCAAGTCCATCCAACTCAAAGACTACTATTGGTTCCCGGCAATGCCGATATTCCCCGACAAGTACGCACCCGAATTTGGTACGCTACCCACGAATATACACGTCAATATGGATGTCGCTACTCCGTATACACTTGATTTATCAGGTGTTAGCGATGAAGATGGCATAGATGCATGCATAGCATTGAGTGTTGACGATAGCGATATATCGTCAATTGCCGACGTGGTATGCAGCGGTCGAACCATCCAAATCAGCCACAAGGGTATCGTAGGCGAGGGAACGCTGAGCATTAATGCAGAGTCAAACGGCAAAATCACTACGGTGGATATACCGGTTCAGATTGGCAAGAGCACAGGCGTAAACGATGCAATTGCTACCGGAGTTATCTCATTCAGTGATAATCGATTGCATTTATGCGGTTTGAGTGGCAAGCAATTTGTAATCTATAATGTTGCCGGCGCGGCTGTGGGTGCATTTGACGTAGAGAGCGATGACGTCACCGTGACTCTTGCTCTTGTACCCGGTGCATATATTGTTGCAAGTACCGACGGCACACGTCGCATAAAAATTAACATTCAATAACAATTGATGATGAAAAAGGCAATTCTTCTTGCCTCGTTGACTTTAATCACATCTTGCCCGACATATTTGTCGGGTCAAGATGTTGATTATACAACGGGCGTGTTTATAGTAAATGAAGATTGGTATGGGCACCAGAACTCGACGGTAAATTATTTATTACCGGATGCCGAAGAAGGCGAACAATGGCATTATCGAGTGATACAAGCCGAAAATCCCGGAGTGGAGTTGGGCTGTACCAATCAGTATGGAGCCATCTACGAGGGTCGTTTCTACTTGATAGCCAAGCAGGAGAAAGACCCGGGCGCCAAGATTACAGGCGGGCGTATCACCGTAGCAGATGCCACGACACTCGAAGTGCTGTATCAAAGCACGCTGATAGATCCATCGGGCGCGCAATGTGATGGCAGGGGCTTCGTGGGTGTTACCCCTCACAAAGGGTATATTTCGGCAAGCAACGGCATATGGGTGTTTGACTTGGATACCTACGAGGTAACCGGCATGATAGCCGGTACGGGGACCACGTCAACGACCGGCTCGCTATATGAGGGGCAAAGCGGTTCGATGATTATGGCATCGGGCAAGGTATTTGCCGCTCATCAGCAGATGGGCTTGTTGGTAATAGACCCCGAGAACGATCAATTGATTGCCACTATCGATATGAAGCAAATCGACAAGGATGCCGGTATCGGGTCGGTGACTCGGGCACTTGACGGGTCGGTGTGGTTGAGTGTAGCGGCAGACACCTACGGTAGAGGCGCTACATTGCCCTATCTGATGCGAGTTGACCCGGAGACATTGGAGACCGAGATAGTCGCCTTGGGTGACGAAATTGCGGCGCCGTGCAATTCGTGGTATGCGTGGACTCCGGACACCTTCTGCCCCTCGTATCAAACGAATAGCCTGTATTGGACCGGAGGCGAGACTTGGTTTGGTCGTGCACAAGTGTACAAATTTGATGTAGACTCCCGCGTTGCCGAGAAAATCATTGACCTCGATGAAGATGGAGATGGCTGGCTAATCTACGGATGCTCAATGCGAGTACACCCCGAGACCGATGAGATATATGCTTCGTTGTTCCACGAAGTCACCGT
>JBJEDD010000026.1:0-4129 GCA_051871715.1 Muribaculaceae bacterium
ACTGCCGACAGCCCGGTGCCGCGCCGGCTATCGCCGATGGCTACGCGATGAAACACCACATAGAGACATCCGGCGCCTATACCGAGACGGTCGTATTCGGCATCCGGACCTATCAGCGCAGCATATCCCACGACACCCTCTGAGCCGACGAGCACACGCCCCACTCCGGCAGCGACATCGCGGCTCACAGCCTCGCGCCATTGCCTGCCCGGCTCCCACTGCACAAATCCCATCGCACGCTGGGCAAGCCGTCCCTGCTCAAGCACCGCCACGATAGCATCGACATCCTCGTCGCGTGCCACTCGCACCTCTATATCACTTTCTCTTAACATTTCACATTGCTTACTTCCTATTTGTTACCGTATATTTTTGATTGGGGTGGTTTATCATTTCAGGATATGTAAAACATATTCGTTTTTCACGTAAAAGTGTAGGCAATACCTTATTGCGTAAATAGTTTGTATTCCTCTTTGTAAGAATTGCTATCTCCTCAATGGATAGAGGTGTTACTTGACACATCTCTACTATAAGATTTTCAAGCTCAACCTTTTTACAACGTCTACCTAAAGAGCCTATTCTTTCAATAATAGTCTCACCAAACAACTCTAAGGTTGCAACCTTCTCGGTTGAGCTTGCAACCATTCTCCCCGAGCTTGCAACCTTTTCCATTGAACTATCCTCTTTAAGGCCATACAAACGGCTCAATTTTTCAGAAGGAATATAATAAGACCGTCGGCCTTGCCCCTTAGACGTGATCAGGTCTAATTCAGCAAGCTGTTTTAATTCCTTTGAAGCCTCCTTAGTCAACATCCCCGAGAGCTGGCGATATGTGATATTATCTATTGCACCCACCTCACGCAAAAAAATAAGCGCCACCTTTTGAGCATTTGTCAAGTTATTTACAGGTAATAACGAGAGCCATTTCAAGTCTTCTTCACATAAGAAATGATGGAGAAGTATTCGTGTCACAAAAATATTACGCGACGTATCTGATTCAAAAGTCGGAGGCATAAGATTTGCATCCTTCATCAAGCGTCGCATTGTTCCTATTCCTGTCCCTTTTGCCTCAGCCAACTGGGTATCATGAAATATCGCGCCAATATTTGGATTACGCATTCTCGAACCGGGTTCTCCAAGAGTATCTGCCGGCTTTAACGAAAAACCGGGATTGATGATTTCAATTCTATTGGAATAGCGTATTAGTTGTATTGGCTGATGTATTCTTAGGTTTTGATGTATAAGAGCATTTACTATTGCCTCTCGCAAAGCAGCCTCTGGAATTTGAAGTGGACGTTCAGCTTGAAGACTTCCGGCTCGCAACGAGAAACCACGAGGCAAATCATCGGCAATTGCGTTATAAGCCCTATTCACCATCAACAATAACGACCCACGCATATCTATTATATGTTCATCAAGAGTATTGAGTTCTGCCAAATATTGTATTGCCTTATTCATATTTTGTGGAGTATTATCAATACAAAGGTAAGCATTTTTTGTGTATGCACAAAAATATCGAGAGAGCGTCTCACCTGGGGACGCTCTCTCGATATTTATGTGGGATGGATGGGTCGTTAACGGACAATCTTGGCGGTGGCTGCGCCGGCAGTCACTACATATACTCCGGGATTGAGGTTGCTGATATTCAGCGATGTACCCTCACCTGCAGCCACTACGCGACCGCTCATATCGGTAACGGTGATAACTGCATCAGTGCTCACGGTAATTACATTGCCACGTACACGGATTGAAGTCTTGGCATCGGCAGCAACCGACTCAATGCCTTGGTTAACCTTGGTACAGCCAAAGAGTTGGAGATTGTCAAGAGTAATGGCATCGCCGGGCTTGGAGATAAGGCGAATTTCGACCTCAACTTCTTGACCCTTGAAACTTGCGAGGCTTACGCCACGATACTGACGATTGGTGCCCTCGAGGGTAACCTCGGCGAGTTTGCTATAGTCGGGTCCCCAAACCGGGTCTTCATACAACACGCGCACTTGATAGGACTCGAAGAAGTAGGGGCTGATAGAGCCGGCATTCCACACGAAGCAAGCGTCATCGGTATCAACAGTCACCTTGGGTAAGATGCACGAGCGGTCGAGGCTCTCCACGCCGTTTACCCACGATGAACCACCGAGCATCTTGGTGCCATAGTATGTGTGGTCGCCGATAGATACGATGCCCCAGCCGGTCTCGCCAAACTCAGCGACTGCCGATGGGTCAAGGGTGCCTTCATCCTTTACGGT
The DNA here is from genome assembly GCA_051871715.1 of Muribaculaceae bacterium. GTDB lineage: Bacteria > Bacteroidota > Bacteroidia > Bacteroidales > Muribaculaceae > CAG-873. The sequence goes on from JBJEDD010000026.1 coordinate 2,244, forward strand.
AAAGGTAAAATCAGAGGGCACTACGCCGTCCTCGAAGTCGTAGATGATATCGGGTTCACCCAGGAGCACGAAGTCCTGTGTGAGGGTATTGTTCTCTGAATTGATGTCGCCCTCGCAGTTGATGTTCACAACTATGGTGTGCGCTCCGGCGGCTACATCAGCGAGCAAGCCTCCTACGTTGAGGGTTTTCTCTTCTTGTGCAGCAAAGTCCACACTACCGCTGTATACTTCAGTCTCGTCGAGTGTCACGGTGACAGTGGCAGTCTGGGCAGTAATACCCTGGTTCTTAGCCACGAAAGTCACATCATGAGGAGCCTTGACGGGCAGGTAGGGAGTGGGGCTGATAAGCGAGGTGGCTGCGATATCGATATCGGTGGCTTCGATGCGCTCGAGGCTCAAGTCGTCGATAGTAATCCAGTTTTCATCCTTATCCGAGAAGGCATAGAAGCCGATGTAGATGGTCTGCGGTGCATCAAAGTGGAGGATGTTGATTGACTCTTGGTAAGCACCAACAGCAAAGGGTGCATACTCAACAATCTTATTGGTCATTGCTGCGGGATCACAAGCGTCGCCATAGTGTACCGAGAACTTCTCTGGGTGGTTGTCATCGCCCGAGTACCAGAACTTGAGGGCATAGTAGCCAGCCTCAACCTTGATAGGCTCGATGATGAACCAGTCATCGGCATTGTTGTTCTTGTCGTAGTTATAGCCGAGATAGCCCAGACCTGTGCGAGCCATCGACCACCATAACGAGCCGACACCGATTTCCCAGTCGCCCGAGTCCTCGTTGAGGTTGAACGACTTGAACTCATCGAAGTATTCGCCGGGCTCAAAGCCGGTGAAATAGGGAGCGGTGGCGGGAGCAATGTGGCGCACCTCGGTCTCCAAGGTGTTATTGGAGGCTTCGATATCCCCCTCTGCGGTCACTGTAGCCGAGAAGGTGTACAACTCGCGAGGAGTCGAGAGATCAGCTTTGGCTGTAAAGGTGTAAGTAGTCTCGGCACCGGCTACCAAAGGCTCGTTAACCGTTTCAGTTACAGCGGTCTCGCCATTAATCGCGAATGACACGTTGTACGAAGCAACATCGCTACGTCCGGCATTGGCAATCTTCACTGTCACTGTCTCTTGGTCGAGGTCGCGACCGGTCACGGGCGATACGATTTCGGTCATTTGCAAGTCTATAATCTCGCCCGCAGTCTCTACTGAGAACGATTTGAGATACAAGCGCCAGCGGTCAGCGCCCGAGATAGCGTGAACACCGAAATATATAGGTGTACCGGCTACGCCGTCTACGATTACAAAGTAGCCATTGTCAGTGTCAATAAGTTCGGGGTATGAGCCTAATACTGTGGTCATTGCCTCGGCTGTCGGAGCAGCGCCACAGCACACCTCGGCTGCCTCTTTGTAGTAACTGCCCTTGAGGGTGAAACGCACCATCAGCGGTCCATCGGCTGTGGGAACGATAGCCGGAGAAATCATCCAGTCATCGGCTTGATTGGTGCTGTGGTACGAGTAATAAACTCGTGAGCCTTCTTCGTTGTCTGCCGAGAAAACCCATGTCTTCTCATCGGCGTTGGCATCGATTACGGTCCACGCATCAAATCCCTCTTGAGTGTTGAGATCGGCTGTAAACAGCGTCTCGGCATACAGAGGGCTCGTGGCTGCAAGTGCCAAAACTAAGGTAAAAAATTTCTTCATAAAAAAACGTTTTATTAGTGTTGTGTCAATATGGTTGCGAAATTAGCAAAAATTTTTCACTCCGCGCCACAACCACCAAATTTTTTTCAAAAAAGTGTGTTTTTTAAACAATCTGATAAATTAGTGATCCTCAATTCTCATTTATTTGCTCGTAAAAGGGATTTTTCTTAACTTTGCAAATCAAAGAG
>JBJEDD010000027.1:0-16121 GCA_051871715.1 Muribaculaceae bacterium
ACAGCGCAAATTTACAACATTTTTTACAAATACAAGACTATAATTCCAAAAAAAAATAATTTTTTTTGCAAAAAGAAAAGAATCTTGGGGTATTATATTAATACATAGCGAGTTATACATTATCCAAATCTCTTAATAAGAGATTATGATGCAAAGGTAAGTGTGTAGTTATTCCAAAACATGGCTATTTCTCGCGAGTACATAATATATATTAATGTGAAATCTATTCAAATAATAGTATCTGATTATTTATAAAACAAGTTTGAGCCTATTTGCTCATTATCATAATAATGAAACTAATTTCTCAACTAATAATAACCTATAAATTTTAAACAAATGAAAAAATTTTTACTCTTATTTGCTTCTGCTGTGATGGCATTTGGCGCATCAGCACAAACATTAACTCAAGACTGGAAACATGATGTATCATTAGTAGCAAATGACGCCCGTCAAGGCGTTGGTATTAATGGCAAGATTTATATCAACAACAAAGCAGAACAAAAAGTGTATGTGTATTCTTCAACCGGTCTGGAAGCAACTACTCTTCCCGGTGGCCAAAACGCCGGTATTAATCGAGACGCCGCCGGCAATATAGTCGTTTCGACTGTCGGATGGGCTGCTTCATGGAAAGTATCTACTGATGTATTCAAGGTTTATAATCCGGCAACCCCGGAAACCGTCACAACCCTCACTTTGACGGATGATACATCATTACTTCCCGGTAAATGTTATTTTATTGGTAAGGCTATTGGCGACCTCACTTCTACAGGTGAAATTTGTGTTGTAGGTGATGCCACCGGTGACAACGCTATGATAAGATTTGTGATTAGTGACGGTGCAATAACTGCGGATTCACAAAATGTATCTATTACGGATGGCAAACTGACGGCTTCTACCACCAACGTAATTAATCCGTTTATGGAGGGAACTGTTCAAAAATACCTCTATGTTTATCGTAGCGGTTCCCCTGCTATTTTTAGTAAAGACGCTGATGCTTTTAAAGTCGAGAAAACTCTGAGTTTGCCAAACAAAGACAACTCTAATGGTGCTGAGATTTTTATCTTAGGTGGCAAAAAATTTGTGGTTTATCCCTACAAGGGTTCAGTCTCATACTTGGATGGTTTTGCAATTGCCGAAGTTGGTGCAACAGAAGTCACTGTGAAATATGACGCAGAAAAAACTTCGGCTCCTAACACCACCCAAACGAACTGGTTAAATGCAGAAGTAATTGACGACTACACTGCCATTATTTATCAATATGTCCCTGGTGCTTATTGCGCTCAATACACTTTCAAATTGCCGGAAGAGCCCTCAGGCATCAACGATGTAACTGTCAAGTGTGAAGTTGAGGTTAAGAAAGTCATTGAAAACGGTCAAATCTACATCATCAAAGGTGATGCCAAGTATAATTTAATGGGTGTTCAGGTGAATTAATCGCAACAACTCTATCCATTTCATTATTAACAATTTTGTCGAGGCTATGTCAATTATTTGGCATAGCCTCTTGTTATATTGCCCCACCGGTATTTAAGGGAGGTTCTATAAATTCAATTTTTCATCAGCGAGTAGTCAGAACCTCTTTAAGGCTACTGCTAATGTGATTTTGTTTTCACAAAAGTAGCAAAACTTTTTCTAATTTTTGCAAAAATATCAGTGTTTTTTTGGGGGGGGTGATACAACAAAACTTGCATCTATTATCTTTCCTTCGTTGACAATAGTACAGATGCCTATAAAATCACGAAAGCTTGTGCGGTCTTTTATCTGGTATTCAGTCTGTTCGTCGCTTAGTCCATATAGACGCTGTACAAACATAACTTTGAACATCAATACGGAGTCAATGGGACGACGACCCGCATTGCTCTTGCACTCTGTGGTTTGTAGCTTACTCTCAAGAATGGGGCGAAACATCTCAAAATCAACTATTCCCGAGATAAACTCTAATGGGTTGCCTTGCTTCGATAATGCTTCGAACCTTCCTAAAATATTTTCACTATGTTTTAACTGCTGTTCATGCGTTCTTATTTATCTCGTGCTATGGTTTATAGGGGTGCAGGGTTGGAATTAAAAATCCCACGTGCACAAGTTGGCGCGTGGGATTTTTAGTTTATGGAAACAATGTGTTATTTCATAATCTTGAGAGTTATGACATTGCCTTCACAGTCGATTGCGCGAACGATGTAGACACCATGGTTGAGCATCGATACGTCGAGGGTGTTAGAGTCTGTAACGTCGGCAACGGGAGTACCCGATACAGCGTATACGCTAATGCGAGCGGCTTGAGCACCTTGCAAGGTTACTTCATTTCCGTTGTAGACGAGTGCACATTCTGTATCGATAACATCAATAGCCGAGCTAACCCCGAACTTATAGTACCAGTAACCGATACCTTGTTTCTCGGTAACTGACCAAATGTGCAGGTCTTTGCCATCGACAACAAATTCGACATCTTGAGCAAATACGACGTTTCTGGTTGTACCAAGACCTACAGCCTCGCCGTCTTTACATGGATAAAGTTGCGGTTCTCCATTGTTGATACCGTCTGTGATGTCGGTGAGCGCAAGTGCGCCTTCTGCAAGTGATGTACTTGTTTTGTTCAAATAGGTTGCAGCAGCAAGATATTTCTTCGTGCCGTATTGAATGAAGCGGGCGGCGGTACTATATATGTTTGCATATTTACTATTTACGGTTTCAATGATTGAACCGTCGGCAGCAACATGCGTAGGAGCAGTATCTTTTGCAGTTACCCAGAATGTGCCGTCATCGTTAAGTGTAACATCAGCCATGCCAAGACCTGCTCCACCTAATGACTTAGGAAGTGTAACCTTAGTGTAAGTTGTCGAAACTTCACCATCAGTAATCGGGAAGATAACTATATTAGTACCGTCACAGAATAAGAGTTTACCATTGGTAAGGTCACCCCAAACGTTCATTCGTCCACCTAATACAAGGCTTTCGCGGTCAGCCGGAGCAATATCGAGAAGAGTGCGCGGTGCCGAAGCGTCATCGTCCCAAATGTAAACTTTGAGGTTGTCTGTTGCACGTGCCTGATTACATAGAACTATTTTATCATCGATTGCGCAGAGTGAAGAACCGGTATATTGACCGCCGGTGACACCTGAAACGCTCAATGAGCCTTGTTTTACACCTGTCTTGGCATCAAGGATGTTAATGCTTGTAGTTTGCCAAGCGTGACCGTTGAGGACATACAACTTACCGTTTGCATAAGCAACGTCGCGAGTCCAAAGTGCTGGAGTTGACCCAACAAGCAACCAATCTACGCCTGTTGTATTACCCTTGATTTCAGAGTAAACCCAACCTTCGGTAAGTTCGGTTATAACGTAGTCGAAGTAATCTGCTTCAACAGCAGTACCGCTGAGAGCGATATCAACTTGCGCTGCATTTTTACTTGTTACTGTAAGGGTCGCAGTGTGTGTGCCTGCTTCTTCGGGGCTGTAAGTGATGGTAACAGTTGCCTTGCCTTCGCTTGCCGAAATTGTCGAAGTGCTGAGCGAGAAGATGTGAGCGTCATCGCCCGAGAGAGCGAGTGTGATGTCGCCTTGAAGTGATGAACCCTCGATAGTTACTTCCTTGCTTACCGGAGTTGAAGCCTCGGTAGCAAAACTCAATGCAGAAGTCGATGCCGAAACCGCCGGAGTGAGGAGTTCTCCGTAGCGATAGTAAGCGATACCCTGATTGTTGACGAGCACCCACATTTCAACACAATCTTCGCCAATAACGTTAACAGCGATGCTTGTACTAAATGTGGTGTTACGGGTAGTACCGAGACCAGCCGACGGATATTCGCCGATGCTCGAAGCACTTGCCCAACCGTCTGAACCATCAAAGAGGACAGCACGACCGGCAGTAATGGTTTCGTTTGTTGCTGATTCTGCTTTTGGGAGGTAAGTAACAGCGGCACCATAACTGCTGCCACGGAATTGGAAGATTGTGAATGAGTTACCTTGGTAAACATTCTTAAGTTCGGAAGAACTCAAAGTAGACTCGAGCAAACCATCAGCATTTACGAGCGAAGGATAGTAGTTTTGACCGTTTACCCAGTACTTTTCACCGTCAGCAAATACGCGAGGTGAACTGCCGAGGGCAATGTTCTCGGTTCCGTCTTCTGAGATGTTGATAGTAGTCGGAGTAGTGCTGACAACACCATCTGTGATTGCATACATTACAATCTTGTTTGCCTCGGTAGTGGAACCGGCAGCATAAAGGAGTTGACCGCTTGTCAAATCGCCCTTGATAGAGAATGTATCGCCGATACGGGAGAAGCCTGCCAAATCTGTAGTGTTAAGCAATTCAGTGGGAGCAGATTCGTAGCCGTCGTTCCAAATATAGACTTTCAAAATAGGGGCGGTAGTTGTTGCCAAGTTAGTTGCAAGGAGTTTGCCGTTGAGGTATTGAACATCCATAAGTTTGAGGGTACCACCATCAACGCCTGTAGTGTTGACAGTACCAACTTGTTCACCGGTACGGGCGTCAATTACAAGAATTTCGGCAGTCGAATGTTTAACTACGAAGAGGTTGCCGTTGCCGTAGCACATATTACGGATAGCGGCTTTGTCAGAAGTCCACGAAGCGTCGACGCCTGAAGTCTCGCTATAGTTCCATATTTCTTTTAAAGTGAGCGGCGGGTTGACAGCAGTAGCATTGACGAGAACAGTCTTAGTTATAGTTCCGCTTTTGAGAGTTAATGTTGCCGACTTAGCGCCTGCCGACGTCGGATTGGCAGTGATAGTGATTGTACCGCCTGCAGCAGCCAGCGAAGTGGCAGAGAGGGTGAAGTCAGTGTTGTCGATGCTTGCTGTAATCGTTGAAGAAAGACCTGTGCCGGTTACTGTAACTGTGGAAGTTGCCGGAGTGCCAATAGAAACATTGCCAAAGTCGACAGCTGCAGGACTCACCGAAATACCATTGTCAACGCCTTCAGTGAGGTCGAATTTGCAAGTTTGTTGTGTGCTGAGAGCAGACACTGTAACAGTCTTGGTTGCAGTCTTGTAGCCGTCTTTGCTGACTTGAATAGTATAGGTACCGGTTGATGAAATAAAGAACGCATAGTAACCGTTCGCGCAGTTGTCGGTAGTCATCGTACTAACTACATTACCACTCGAGTCGAGAAGTTTAACAGTAGCACCGTTAATAGCTAAATACTTGTCACGACCGCGAGTTGTATAACTTGTATAACCGCACGATTTCGACAAGTCGCGGATATCACCTTGTACTACTGCTGTGAGCGTACCTGAACCACCGGGGTACTCAAGAGCTGCACGTGCTATTTGCCAGGCAAGAAACTTGTTGTAAACCGTGCTCTTCATACGAAGCGCTTCGGGACGATAGTCGTGGAACCACGTTTCAAGGAGGTAACCGGGACGATTGTTTGTCCTAAGCACACCCAAGTGATATCCGTAGAAAGGATAATCAGCCATTGCACGAGGCGTTTCGTATGTTTGGTTTGAAAGTGTTACGGCATCTTGCCAATCAACGACAGCCTTAGCCATATTTTTCGAACCGGAAATCGCCTCATTTGAGTTAGTGGTAGAGTCTCCAGCCGAACGGAAGAACGAGCAAATATAGTTGGCACTTGCATTTGCACCATTACTATGGAGCGAAATGAAATAGCCACCATAAGAATTTGCATAAGATGCAATGGTAGATAGAGCCAAGTCGTCGGCGGATGTGTTTGTTGTACGCGACATCTTAGCATTGCCATTATTATTTATGATATAATCATAGAGGTGTTTTCCTCGGTCAAGGTTACCATCTGACTCGTAGAACATCGCAACACCCAGCGGGAGAGCTGTCGGACGGTCGTTGCTGTCGTGACCGCCGTGTCCCGGGTTAATATAGAATTTCTTTCCGCCGAAATCAGCAGCAGCAGCGCCAAGCGAAAGTCCAAGCACAAAAAGTGCCAATAAACATATTTTCTTCATAACTTATTCCTCTTCAATGGTCATTATGTAAATCTTCCCTTCAAGGGTGTGATAAGCAATCTTGCTACCATCGGGCGAAACGCTCGGGAACATATTGATTTCGCCGGACACACCCTTGAGAATTTGATAGTTTGTACCGTCAGCACGAACGATAACGATGTCGCTGGCAGTAAAAACGTGACCATCGTCGTGGTCCTCCATACCGACGACGTAGTCATTGCCGCGCCATACCGGAGCGTGGACAGCGCCGAGACAAACCAAGCCCGTACCGTCGAGGTTGCTTGTATAGGCATAGTTTCCACTAACGAAAAGAAGCTTCTTCTTGTTGGGCGAAAGGCTTGTCCAAGTGTATTGTGCATCGTAGGTTGAAGTACTCATCGGGTCGACAACAGTGCGTACGCCATTTTTGTAAACCACCATTTTAAGGTCTTCTTCCGTCACAAAAACATCGCTTGCGGGGGCAGAATTGATTTGTCGAGTCGCGATATTGCTACGCATAAGTCTGCCTTGCATGTTGAGTTTTACCTCGCCATTCTCTACTCTCACAGCATTGATGTGGTCGAGACCATCAGCGAGCAAGGTCGCTCTGCGAGTTGCCACATTGATGATGTAAAGTGACTCTTTTAAAGTGAAGAAATCACAACTGCGAGTAATGATTGTTTTACCGTCTTCACTGATAGCAGCCTTATAGCCTGCTCCCGGCATGTCGGTCAATTGGGTATAATCGCCGGTTTTCACGGTAACTAATCCAAGTCCGCTGAAATCCTCGGCACAGACTATCAAAGTCTCACCGTCGGGCATAAAGCGCGGATGGAAAGTAGGTTGTTCGGTGTTGACATTTATCGCTTGTAGCGATGTCACCTTAAATTGCCCTGCTGAAGCCACTGTGGCGAGGCATACGGCAATCGAAAAAACTAAATTTCTCATTCTTTGATTATTATATAGGTTATTAATGATTATTATATTAATTTACAAATAGTTATGTATGATAAATGTCCTATAATATAATAACTTCTACCCAAATAGATATACTACCTTTATGAGAAAAATCATTAAATAGTTGTTTTATCAAGGCAAAGTTAGCCAAAAACATCCAACTTTTGCAACAATTAGTAGCCTTAATTTACCATCCATCAGTTAAACAATGTTAATTAATGATTAACAAATCAACATCGCAAAATTACAGCATGTAAGATTATGGCACCATATTAAGATAATACATAAGTAAGCACACCCTAAATATGCTGATATATAAGAGTGGAGTTAAAGATTTAAGATTTGTGTGCGATGTGTGTAGGTTGTCTATGAATATTGTTATTTGTTCATAAAAATACACATCGCTCGGCGTTGTTGTCTCACATTGATGTGGGATATCATGCTCTACCGGCGCAAGACGTTCTCGGCGCGACGCAGGCAATCAGCCGCATTTTCCTCGGCTCTCTCGGCTCGACGTCGATAGTCATTTGCCTTATCCATCGCATCGTCATACTTATTGTGGTAATAACGAGCGCGTTCTTGGTTGTCTTGCCTGCGATATGATTGCTCTTGTCGGGCATAGCTCTCGGCATCGCGTTCATATCGCTCAACGTCGCGGCGGTAGCTATCTGCTTGGTTCATGTAGCGCTCGGCATCTCGCATGTAAGAGCGTGCCTCACGAGTCGAACTCTCATCGCCGGCGTATACACACAGCGATACAAAAATCATTACTAATAGAGAGAGATAACGTGTCATAATATATTATTGTTTAAGTTGATAATACTATGGGGCGCACTCGGTCAAATCGCCGATTGCGTAAATCTTTGGGCGAAATAAGGATATTCAGAACACCACAATCCATGAAGTTGAGGTTGAAGTCCGAGCCTTCGCATGAGTCAATTTGGAGAAGGATTTCCCAATTGTCATATGGTTTGTCCCAAGTCTCCCATGGGCGATGGTCGGGATGAGCGAGTAGGGCATGCTCGTCGCTGAGGGGCTCGTGGTGATTATCAAATGTAATGGCGATGGGCTCCGGTGATATGGGCTCGTCATTGATGTCCACGAGGCACACCTCGTGGAGCCTGTCTATATTCTTGAAATAAGCTACCTTAACATTTTGACGGTCGCCGATAAAGCCCATGATACTCGGCTCGTCGCACTCTCCCATGTAATAGTCGATGTCGGCAAAAACTGCCAATAATCCGCTATGTGGCAACATATTATCTTTGTCCCACGGTGCCACATCAGCGAGGTTTATCTGACAGATGAAGCGCAGATGCCATTCTTCGCCATACTCATCTGTCGCTGTCGGAAATTCGAAGCCATCAGGTAACTCCGGATTGCCCCAAAAATGTGACATACCCGGCTCCACAGCAACATCGGGCTGCATATGCATATATATGGGTGTCATGGCTTCAATCAAACATTACTCCGGGGTTCATCATTGAAGGCGTTTTCCAGTCGATACCATACTTGGCGAGCACTTCCCGCTTGGTGTGCCAATAAGCGTGGCAAAAGCCCATGCCTCGGGTATAGTCTTTGAGGATTTCATCTACTTCCAGCTCCACGGCATATATCACATCCTCCCATTGAGGAGACCTTTCCACATTGTCGCTCTTTAGCATTCCAAGTTTCAGATGCTCTGTATCATCGCTCTCAATATACTTCAACAAAATATCTAACTCTTCGTTATTATCTTCATTATCAGGGTCCAATGATTGAATATACCTACGCACCTCGATACATTGCCTCGGGATATCAGTCTCATTTACGTGGTCAAGCATTTGACATAGCAAAATTGCCTTATCAGCCGGCGTATCATACTCTCCCGGCAGCTCGTCGGGCAATTCGCGCATTATTTCGTATGCCCTGCGACACAGCGGAATATTCTTCCACGCCATGCCCATAGTGCTGTAGTTTTTCACTATTTCGGTAAAGATTTCACCCAATTCTTTTAATTTTTCATCCATAACAATTCGTGTTTTTGCAAAGGTACAAAATATTTTTATTTAAAATGCTTTATTTCGCGGAATTTATGTACCTTTGCGGTAAACCTAATACAAGGATATGGAAAAACGCCTAATAGAATGTGTGCCCAACTTCAGTGAAGGGCGCAACCGTGCGGTGATAGATGCCATTGTTGCAGATATCGCTGCTGTAGAGAACGTAAAAGTGTTGGATGTAGACCCGGGTGAGGCTACCAATCGCACAGTTGTTACTTTTGTCGGTACCCCCGAGGCTGTAGTCGAAGCCGCTTTCCGTGGTATCGCTACTGCTGCCAAGTTGATAGATATGCGTCAGCACCATGGTGCCCATCCGCGCATGGGTGCCACCGATGTGTGCCCGCTCATTCCGGTCAGCGGCATCACCCTCGAGGAGTGTGCCGAGTTGTCTCGTGCACTTGCCAAGCGCGTCGCCGACGAGCTGGGTATCCCGGTGTATTGCTACGAGGCTGCAGCCTTCACACCCGAGCGTAAAAACCTCGCTGTGTGTCGTGCCGGCGAATACGAGGCATTGCCCGAGAAATTAGGGCACGAAGGCAAGGGCGCCGACTTCGGCGACCGCCCGTTTGACGATGCTGCTGCTCGCACAGGTGCTACTACCATTGGCGCTCGCGACTTCCTTATCGCCGTGAATTTCAACCTTAACTCTACATCCACTCGCCGTGCCAATGCCATCGCATTTGACGTGCGCGAGAAAGGCCGCCCGATGCGCGAGGGTGGCAAGGTGACCGGCAAACCGCTGAAAGATGAAAATGGCAACACCATTATGCAACCCGGTACGCTTAAGGGCACCAAGGCCATTGGTTGGTACATCGACGAATATGGCATAGCCCAGGTATCGATGAATATCACAAATATAGCCGTCACCCCACTGCACAAGGCTTTTGACGAAGTGTGTCGCGCAGCTGATGCTCGCGGTGTACGCGTCACCGGCACCGAAATCGTAGGCTTGATACCCAAGCGTGCCCTTATTGATGCCGGCAAATATTTCTTGCACAAACAACAACGTTCGACCGGCTTGCCCGATGCCGAGATTATCCGCATAGCCATCAAGTCTATGGGGCTCGATGAGTTGAAGCCTTTCAATCCCGCCGAAAAAGTCATTGAATATATCCTCGAAGGCGACAAGACCGGTGAAAAACATTTGGTCGATATGACCTTGCGCGACTTTGCCGACGAAACCGCCTCGGAGTCTCCCGCTCCCGGTGGCGGCTCCATCGCTGCATATATGGGCGCTCTTGCAGCTGCTCTCGGCACTATGGTTGCCAATCTTTCTTCGCACAAAGCAGGCTGGGACGACCGCTGGCGCGAGTTCTCCGACTTTGCCGAGACGGGTAGGGTGATGCTCGACCGTCTCGTCGCCTTGGTTGATGAGGATACTCAAGCCTTCAATCGCATTATGGCTGCAATCGGTATGCCCAAGGGCACTGACGCCGAGAAAGCGGCGCGTGCTCAATCCCTCGAGGACGCTACGTTATATGCCACACAGGTGCCTTTGCGCACCATGAAGGCAGCCTTCGATACCTTCAGCCTCCTCGAGGCTATGGCTCGCGAGGGCAATCCCGCATCTGCATCCGACTCGGGTGTCGGTGCCATTGCTGCCGAGGCTGCAGTCGCCGGCGCCTTCCTCAATGTGCGCATCAACGCTGCCGGTCTTGCCGACAAAGCTCGCGCTCAAGCTCTCGTTGATGAGGCTGCTCGGATTGCTGCTGATGCCGCTCAACGTCGCCTCGAAATCTTAAATATTGTCAACTCTCACATTAATATATAGTATGACTGTCGAAGAATTTCGCCGAGAACTTACAACCGGTATTCCATCAGTTTTGCCGCCGGCACGTCCGCTCGACCCCACTGTCAACCATGCCCCGCGACGCAAGGATATATTGACCAAAAGTGAAAAGCAATTGGCTCTGCGCAATGCCTTGCGCTATTTCCCCAAGGAGCTACACGCTACATTAGCACCGGAGTTCGCCCAAGAACTCCACGACTACGGACGTATCTACATGTATCGGCTACGTCCGACATACGATATGTACGCCCGACCCATTGAGTGGTATCCGGCTCGCTCGCGACAAGCAGCGGCTATCATGCTGATGATTCAAAATAATCTTGACCCGGCAGTGGCTCAGCACCCCCACGAACTTATTACCTATGGCGGTAACGGAGCCGTATTCCAGAATTGGGCACAGTATCGCTTGGTGATGAAGTATTTGAGCGAAATGACAGACAATCAGACACTTGTGATGTACTCGGGACATCCATTAGGCTTGTTCCCATCTCATCCCGAGGCTCCACGTGTCGTGGTCACCAATGGTATGGTCATTCCCAACTATTCAAAACCTGATGATTGGGAACGCATGAATGCCATGGGGGTTTCACAATACGGACAGATGACTGCCGGCTCATACATGTATATTGGTCCGCAAGGCATCGTCCACGGCACGACTATTACGGTGCTGAATGCCGCGCGCTCAATGCGTCCGGATGGAGATATTGCCGGTATGCTCTTTGTGAGCGCCGGACTTGGTGGCATGTCGGGCGCTCAGCCCAAGGCTGCCAAGATTTCGGGCGTCGTAAGTATCATTGCCGAAATCAACCCCGCAGCAGCCGGCAAGCGCCACTCGCAAGGCTGGGTCGACGAAATGTTTGATGATGTCGACGCTGTGATTGACCGCGCTCTTGCCGCACAGCAGGCTCGCGAAGCTGTTTCGCTGGCTTATGTGGGCAATGTCGTAGACCTGTGGGAGCGTCTTGCTACTCGCGGTGTTAAGGTTGATTTGGGTAGCGACCAGACATCCCTCCACAATCCGTGGGCAGGTGGCTACTATCCGGTAGGGCTGTCCTATGAGCAGTCTTTGGAGATGATGGCTAATAACCCCGAGCAGTTTAAGGAAGCCGTTCAAGCATCTCTGCGCCGCCAAGTCGCAGCTATCAATACCCTGACAGCTGCCGGTATGTATTTCTTTGATTACGGCAATGCCTTCCTCTTGGAGTCAGCTCGTGCCGGCGCCGATATCCTTGCCGCCGATGGACACTCATTCAAGTATCCATCATACGTCCAGTCGATTATGGGACCCAAATTCTTTGACTACGGATTTGGACCTTTCCGATGGGTGTGCACATCCGGCAAGCCGGAGGATTTGGCGACATCTGATGCCTTGGCTGCCGAAGTACTTGAGCAATTGCTTGCCGAAGCCCCTGACGACATCAAGGGACAACTTGCCGATAACCTGCACTGGATACGACAGGCTGGTCCCAACCACCTCGTCGTAGGCTCGCAGGCTCGCATCCTCTATGCCGATGCCGAGGGCCGCACACGCATCGCCTTGGCTTTCAATCGCGCCATCCGTGAGGGGCGCATCTCTGCTCCCATTGTGTTGGGACGCGATCACCACGATGTCTCGGGCACAGACTCGCCATACCGCGAGACCAGCAATATCTACGACGGCTCGCAATTCTGCGCTGATATGGCTGTGCAGAACGTCATCGGCGATTCTTTCCGCGGTGCCACATGGGTATCGCTCCACAATGGCGGCGGAGTAGGTTGGGGCGAGGTCATCAACGGTGGCTTCGGCATGGTGATTGACGGCTCTGACGACTGCGAGCGCCGCATCTCCTCGATGCTCCTGTGGGATGTCGCCAACGGCATCTCGCGCCGCTCCTGGGCTCGCAATGCCGGCGCCACGGATGCAATCCGCCGCGAAATGCAACGCCACAATGGTTTGCAAGTCACTCTGCCCAATTTGGCTGATGACGCTACAGTAAATGACGCAATCAATAATGTTTTTAAATAGTAATCTCATGACCCACTATATTTCGGCTGAGCGCCTGACTATCGATCGTGTTGAAGAAATTCTCCACTCGGGGTGCAAACTTGCCCTCAGCGATGATGCAATTGCACGCATTGACAAATGTCGCAAGTATCTGGATAACAAGATGGAAACTGCCACCGAGCCTATCTATGGCATTACCACCGGTTTTGGCTCGCTATGCAATATATCCATCGGTCGCGAGCAGCTCTCGGCATTGCAGCGCAACTTGGTGATGTCTCATGCATGCTCGGTAGGCGAGCCTGTTCCGGCTCACATAGTGCGCTTGATGCTCCTCTTGAAGATTCAATCCCTATCTTACGGCAATTCGGGTGTGCAAGTAGCTACTGTTCAGCGTCTTGTAGACTTTTATAATCTCGATATATTGCCGCGTGTGTGCACACAAGGCTCCTTGGGCGCTTCGGGCGATTTGGCGCCATTGGCATGCCTCAGCCTTCCCATCCTCGGCTTGGGCGAGGTCGACTACAAGGGACAACGCCGACAGGCTGCCGATGTTCTTGCCGAACTGGGTCTTGAGCCTATCGAATTACAGTCCAAGGAAGGCTTGGCGTTACTCAACGGCACTCAATTTATGAGTGCATATGGCGTGTGGTCGCTCATCCAGGCGCGTCATATCAGCGAACTCGCCGACAAGATAGGCGCTCTGTCACTCGACGCTTACGATGGTCGCATCGAGCCTTTCTGCGACGAAGTCAACCTTGTGCGCAACCACAAGGGGCAGGTGGATACCGCTCGTGCCATTCGTTCGTGGCTGCAAGGTAGCTCGATTATCAAGCAGATTAAGGCTCACGTACAAGACCCATACTCGTTCCGCTGTATGCCTCAAGTACATGGCGCTGCCAAGGATACAATTAATTATGTAGCGTCGGTACTCGAGGACGAAATCAATGCTCCGACCGACAATCCCACAGTGTTCCCCGATGAGGATATGGTGGTGTCTGCCGGCAATTTCCACGGCGAGCCTATCGCCTTGCCGATGGACTTCCTCGCCGTAGCCCTCTCTGAGTTAGCATCCATTTCCGAGCGCCGCGTATATTGCCTCATCTCGGGCAAGCGCGGTCTTCCCTCATACCTGGTGGCTACCCCGGGTGTCAATAGTGGCTTCATGATACCTCAATATGCCGCTGCCTCGATCGTAAGCCAAAACAAGGGCTTGTGTTGGCCAGCCAGTTGCGACTCCATCCCATCGTCTCAGGGGCAGGAGGACCATGTGTCAATGGGCTCAAATGCCGCGACAAAATTATACCGAGTGGTCGACAACACTTGGCGCGTCCTCGGCATAGAGTTGTTCAATGCCGCACAGGCGCTCGAATTCCGTCGCCCATTGACTTCATCCAAGGCTCTCGAGGAGTGGGTAGCCCGATATCGTGCCGAGGTGCCTTTCTTGGTCAATGACACTGTGATGTATCCGCTAATCGAAAAATCCGTTGCATTTATTCGCAATGCTTACGCTCTTTAAAAATATCAAACAACTGCGCGGTATCTTACCTGAGTCGGTAAGATACTTGCGTGGTCATGAGATGGACACGGTCATTTCCATCGACAATGCCTATCTGATCGCCCGCGATGGGTTCATCGAGGATTTCGGGTCAATGGATCGCTGTCCGCTCACTGCGACATACAATCAAGTCTATGACCTATCCGGGTCAATTGTCACACCTACTTTCTGCGACAGCCACACTCACATCGTATATGCCGGCTCGCGTCAAGGCGAATTTGTTGATAAAATCAACGGGCTATCGTATGAAGAAATTGCACGCCGTGGTGGCGGTATACTCAACTCAGCCGACCGTCTCGCCAATGCCTCGGTTGAGGAATTAATACGAGATGCCGACCGCAGGTTGAATTTTGCAATAAAACATGGCACCGGAGCCATTGAGATAAAAAGCGGATATGGTCTCTCCACTGAGAGCGAGCTCAAGATGCTCGAGGTCATCAAGCATCTCAAGGACACACATAAGTGTGATATTTGCGCTACATTCCTTGGCGCTCACGCCGTGGGACGTGCATTTGCCGGACGACAGAGCGAATATGTTGACTACGTCATTAACGATATGCTTCCGGCTGTAGCCCGGCAAGATGTTGCTCGATTTGTTGATGTGTTCTGCGACCAAGGCTTTTTTACTCCCGAGGAGACAAGTCGTATCATTGAGGCTGCCTCGGCACATGGGATGCGTCCCAAGATTCATGCCAACGAACTTGCCGCCTCGGGTGGTGTGCAGGTGGGAGTCGCTCACAATGCCTTGAGTGTCGACCATCTTGAGCGCGCCGGTGAGGAGGAATTGCGCCTGTTGGCTCAGTCTGATACGGTTGCAACCATGCTGCCCGGTGCCTCTTTCTTCCTCGGTATGCCGTATGCGCCGGCACGTCAAGCCATCGACCACGATTGTATCGTTGCTCTTGCCTCCGATTGGAACCCCGGCTCGTCGCCTTCCGGCTCGATGCCTTTTATTATGTCGTTGGGCTGCATCAAGATGAAACTGACTCCCGAGCAGTCTTTTAATGCCGTTACCATCAATGGCGCTGCCTCCATGGGGCTGAGTCATCTCTATGGCTCTATCTCTCGAAGCAAAGTCGCTTCATTCATCGTCTACAAGCCTTACGTGCCCGATGCCAACTACATACCCTACGCCTACAGCGAGGACCTAATTGACAGCGTCTTCATATGCGGAGAATAAAAATATTTTTTGCTTAATTCGTTTATTATCACTAACTTTGCGCCCAAAGTAAAATATCATTCTTACTTACTAACGTAAATTAAATTATTAAATAATGTTAAAAAGATTGTTATTCTCGTTAAAGCCGACGGCATGGCTATTGGCATTGTTGATTATAACCTCGGCTCTGCCCGCCCGTGCCCAGAGTGAGTTTTATGATGAGTTTTATGATGACCCGGATTTTCAGGAGCAGACGTTCAAATTTGAATTTAGCGATGACCTAAACGGTTACATAATAAGCCCTAACAAGCATGACGGAGCTGAATGGGATCGTGAGATGCAGCTTTGGGTGCCGTCAATACGCCTACAGGATGGCAAGCCTGTTGTAGGCTTGTCCGGATTTGGCTCTCTCAAATGGCTTGACCTGATATTTTTCCCTGAGGAGTGCCATGTGAAATACATCTGCAATGAATGCTTCGAATATTGTACATCACTTGGACTTTCTGAGGAACCACTCAACCTTCCCGAAAGTGTCGAAAACATCGGTGATTATGCATTCTATGGCTGTACTAATCTCCGGAGTATTAACTTGAGCAGCAACCTTATAAGTATTGGAGTTTCCGCCTTTGAATTATGTAAAAGCCTCGAGTCAATTACATTGCCAAAAAGTTTGAAAGTAATTCGTGAATATGCATTCAGATATTGTGCCAATTTCGA
>JBJEDD010000028.1:0-4090 GCA_051871715.1 Muribaculaceae bacterium
ATTTCTTTTGAGGG
The DNA here is from genome assembly GCA_051871715.1 of Muribaculaceae bacterium. Lineage (GTDB taxonomy): Bacteria > Bacteroidota > Bacteroidia > Bacteroidales > Muribaculaceae > CAG-873. Next base: position 15 of record JBJEDD010000028.1, read on the forward strand.
TTTATTGTTTATTGTTTATTGTTTATTGTTTATTGTTTATTGTTTATTGTTTACAAAATTAAAAGCAAGGGAGGCATGTGGATGGGGCATGCCTCCCTTGAAGTTAAGCGATTGCGGCTACCTTGGCATTACGGTCAGAGGTGAACGAGGAGAATGTAGCGAGGAGGTCGGTGAGGGCGATAGCAGCGTTCTGCACCTGAGCGTCGTATAGCGAGACGCCGGTAGCGGCAGAGACGTTGCGCCCCATGAGGGCATCGCTGATGCCGGAGACGTCCTCGAAGAGTTTCATCTGCAACTCGAGGAGCCGGTAAGCGCCGGACTCGGCAGAGTTGGTGACTACCTGGCGGGGGATGTCATTCTGGTTACCGCCACGGATAGGGATGAGGCCTTCGGGTTTAGCCCATTGTCGAGCGATGTCGGAGATAGAGACGCCCTCGGGGAGTTGGCTGATGGGGAAAAGGAGAGCGCCCTTAGCCGAAGCGGCGAGGATGGTGTCTACGAGCACGACGAGTCGGTTGATGGTCTTCTGCTGGTCGATGACGTCCTCGACAAAGGAGTGAACTTCGCCGTCGGTGAGGGGATAGAACTTGACGGCAAAGGGGTGCGAGGCGTGCTTGTAAGGCGAGTTGTAATCGGCGAGGACAGTTCCGTCCGGGGCGAGCCAAGTGCAGTGCCAACGCATATCGACCCAACGTCGCGAATAAGGGTCGGAAGTCTCGATGGCACGGAGGCGCCACAACTCGATGACACGGCAGCGTCCATTGCGAGCGGAGAAGAAGTCGACGGCGGCAGGCGAGGAACCGATGGCATTGTCGGGGATGCCGAAGTCGGCGTGGAGCGGGGACATGAAAAGCGCCTTGAGGGCGTCGCATCGGCGCTTGGAGCCGTTGCCAAAACGGTTGACGATTTCGCCGAGGGTCATGTCGTGAAGCATGCCGATGAAGTCGATGTCGAAGCCGCGTGGGTCGCGGAAGTCGTTGACAAAGAAATTGTCGGGCGAGACATTGTCGACCCAGACGCCGGCACCGGCGGGGCGTCGCTCGGAGCAAATGCGTTGGATAGCACAGCCCGAGATAACGAACTCCTCGAGGAGACGGCAGTCGAGTTCGGCGAGTTGATTACGAGAGTCGATACTGCCGGGGTCGCCGGAGTAAGTGTTGTTGTCGGCGGCAGAGTTGCGATATCGCCCGACGATGGTCTTGACGAGTTGACGGATGAGGTTGTTGGTGAGGGGACGACGTCCCGAGTCGATGAGGAGGTTTCGCTCCTCGCAGCAACCGCCGGCGTTGTCGGCGACGAGGTCGCACCATTGGTCGCCGTAGGTAAAGCGTTTGTAGCGGAGTCGGCGCTGACGGAGGGTGTCGGCAGCGAGCCAAGTGTCGTAGACAGATTTGAGAAGGTTTAAGTCCTTTTTCATAGTAGGTTAAGTGAATTAGGGATGGTATCGAGGAGAACTTCGTCGAGGATATACCGGTCGTTGCCGGGGTCGGCGATGCCGTATAGGGAGAATGCATCGGAGAGTTGTAGAGGGGCGGCGAGTATATCGCGGTGTCCTGTGTCGACGGCGAGGGGAGCCGAGGCAGAGGGAGCGCCGAAGGGACCTTTGAGCAAATTAAGAGCATCAGTGGCATCTTGATATGGGATAGGAGTAACGGGGTGGTCCCAGCGAGGTGCTTCGACGGCGATGACACGGCGGACATTGTCAGCGGGAATAATGCGGAGGAGATTGCGCCCGGCAGAGAGGCAGTCGGTGTAAGAGACGATGCCCACCGGAAGGAGGCGCGTGTCGGCGGAATCGAGGAGTCGGAGGTACCACGAGCGCATAGCGGTGGCGATGAGGTCGTTGACCTGCCGACCCTCGAAGACTTCTATGGAGCAGTCGTTGCGGATTTCGTCCAAACCCAAACGACGCCTCCATATCGCCAACATCTCTTGATGAGATAGTTGCATCATAATTCAAAGTTAAAAAGGGGATGAAGAGCCGCCATCGTCTGAAGAGCCGCCATCGTCAGTGGCGGAGTCGCTCCCGGAATTGTCATCTGACTCAGGGACGGAGCCGATGAGACGGAAGTGGACATCGGGGTGACGCAGGACTATGCAAGAAGCCTCGGTGAGGACGATTGCGTCGGTATTGCGGTCGCCGGCACGACGCAGGTCGATGCGCTCCTTGGAGAAAGGAATGTGGCAGTACTTGGTGACATAGTCGGGGTCGAGGATGAAGCCGTCGTTGTAGTGCCCACACATGTCGAAGATCTCGGAGTGAACGACGTAGATGGTACCGAAGTTGGAGACAATCTCGCGGAAACGGATACCCCAGCGAGTGAGAGATTGGTCGGCGAGGACTGCACGGTTGTACTGCAACTTGTTGAGTGCGAGAATTAGTCCGGTACCACCCATGAGAATGCGCTTCTTGGAGCCATTGTTGCCGGTGAAAACGCGAGCGCAGAGGTCAAGGAGCGACTTCTCGTCGAGGGTGGCGAGGTTAACGTCAATTTTCTGCTTGGTTTGATTCCAAATGCCACCGGTGAGATAAACATGCTCGTTGCCCGAGGGTGCGGTGAGGCGAGCACGCGAGCCGAAGATGAAGTTTTTCTCCATGCCGAGTCGCATATCGATGATAGCGGCTTCCTCTTGGTCGCTGAAGTTCCAGTCGACTTCCTTGCCTGCAATCTTTTGGAGTGTAGATTGCTCGACCTGAACCTTGAAAATCTGGCAATAGTTGCTGCGCTTTTGAGGCAAAGCCTGGTATTGTCCGGTCTGCACATCAAGTTCGGTAGCAGCGCGTCCCATTCGGACAATCTTAGTGCCCTTGTCGATCACCGGCATACTGATGGAGTCGGGAGAAGAAGGCTCATTGAGCACATAAACGATGAGAACATTACCATTGATGGATGCCACATAGGCAGTTAGCGGTTCGCCCTCGACGAAGGCGGTGGGGATGATAATGGTGTCGGTGGGAGCGAAAATGCGAGGATTGGTAACTTCAAGTTGGATTACAAAATTGCCGTTTTCGCCGCGAGAAATAGGACCGGCAGGGAAAGCGCGGTCGAGGGTATCGCAAGCCTCACGAGCATCGACCGAGTAGTATTCGACGGTCATGGACGAGCAGGAGCGAGATCCGATGCAGCGCGAGATTTGGTCGACGGGAGTCGAGGTTGGGCGCACACGGACGATGCGGTCGTCGATAGCGTTGCGCAACAGCGAGGGTACGATTTTCTCAGTAACTTTGGTGGTGAGAGGAGCGCCGGCTACATGAGTGCCACCGGCGGTTCCGGGTACAGTGTTAGTTGACATAATAAAAATAGATTTTGTAAAGGTTTGTAAATGAGTTAATTAAAAAATGTGTGTTAAGATTAAGATAAATGAATAAAGGATGAGAAAAAATTAAGATAAAGGGTTAATAAAACGGTTAGTCCCAGATGGAGAGGTCGAGGAATGAGAACGGGAAGTCGTCATCGTCATCATCGTCGGCGGGGACGTCGGGAGCGGAGTCGTCGGTAGGGCAGAATAGCGCCTGGTGCGACGTGGAAGAGGATTGGAGGGTCGAGTCGTTGACGGCATCGTCAATGGGTTGGTTGTTGATGTTTTCCATAAGATAAAATAAGGTTTAAAAGATTAATAAAAAAGGTTTGTTTCAGAATGACGATGCAAAGTTACAACAAGAATTGCAATTATGCAAATATTTTAGCAACTTTTTTTGAAAAAATTTTAGGTGGTGTTGCAAGACACTATGGTTTAGGGGTTTATGGTTTAGGGGTTTATGGTTTATGGTTTATTGTTTATGGTTTATTGTTTATAGTTTATAGTTTATAGTTTATGGTTTGTGGTGTGGGGGCTGTGGTTTAAGCAACCCACGCTGCGGGTTGGACTTTTTGGGGGGACGGGCTGTAGTCCCCACGTAGTGCTCGCTACGCTGCGCCCAACGTGGGGTTACGCATGAGCAACCTGCGGAGCAGGTTCTAGGCTTGCAGGTCTGCGGCATCGGTAACGCAGGTTCTCGCCTTGGCGGGTTGCATGCTAGTGGCGATGCGTAGTATGCATATAAGAAGTTGTATATTAAGGTGTTATCATTAAAT
>JBJEDD010000029.1:0-4073 GCA_051871715.1 Muribaculaceae bacterium
GTCTCCCCCGCTACGGCAAGACCTACCTCTACGATGGCGGCACCGGCGAACGCTTCGACCAACCCGCTACCGTCGGCGTCATCTATATGCTCAAGCTCGGTCACATGGTCGAGGACAAGATGCACGCCCGTTCCATCGGTCCGTACTCTCTCATCACCCAGCAGCCCCTCGGCGGTAAAGCCCAATTCGGTGGTCAGCGCTTCGGTGAGATGGAAGTCTGGGCGCTCGAAGCATTCGGCGCATCTCACATCCTCCAGGAAATCCTCACCATCAAGAGTGACGACGTCAACGGCCGCTCAAAGGCTTACGAGGCTATCGTCAAGGGCGACAATATGCCCACTCCCGGTATCCCCGAATCCCTCAATGTGCTCCTCCACGAGCTCCGCGGCTTAGGTCTGAGCATCCATCTCGAGAACTAATAACACTTTCCACAGCTAATTCGTCCCATAATATATGGCTTACAGAAAAGATAATAAACCCAAAAACGTCTTCTCCAAGATTTCGATCGGCCTCGCTTCGCCCGAGGAGATTTTGGAAAAGTCCAGCGGTGAGGTCCTCAAGCCCGAGACCATCAACTACCGCACTTACAAGCCCGAACGTGACGGCCTCTTCTGCGAACGCATCTTCGGTCCCGTCAAGGACTTCGAATGTCACTGCGGAAAGTACAAACGCATCCGCTACAAGGGCATCGTGTGCGACCGCTGCGGTGTCGAAGTCACCGAGAAGAAGGTGCGCCGCGAACGCATGGGCCACATCAAACTCGTCGTTCCCGTCGCTCACATTTGGTACTTCCGCTCACTCCCCAACAAGATTGGTTACCTGCTGGGTTTGCCCTCCAAGAAACTCGACTCCGTAATCTATTACGAGCGCTATATCGTCATCAATCCCGGTGTTGCCGAGGGCGTCGAGAAGCTCGACCTCCTCTCCGAGGAAGAATACTTCGACATCATCGAGAAACTCCCCAAGGAGAACGCTGCCCTCGAGAACGACAACCCCGACAAGTTCATCGCCAAGATGGGCGCCGAGGCTATCTACGACCTCCTCAAGGAGCTCGACCTCGACAGCCTCTCCTATCAGTTGCGCGACCAGGCTCATGCCGAGGGCTCGCAGCAGCGCAAGACCGAGGCTCTCAAGCGCCTCCAGGTTGTCGAGTCGTTCCGCGCCTCCCGCAACCGCAACAAGCCCGAGTGGATGATCCTCGAGGCTGTCCCCGTCACTCCTCCCGAATTGCGCCCCTTGGTGCCCCTCGATGGCGGCCGCTTCGCTACCAGCGACCTCAACGACCTCTATCGTCGCGTAATCATCCGCAATAACCGCCTCAAACGACTCATCGAAATCAAGGCTCCCGACGTAATCCTCCGCAACGAGAAGCGTATGCTCCAGGAGGCTGTCGATTCGCTGCTCGACAACTCGCGCAAGTCGTCGGCTGTCAAGAGCGATGCCAACCGCCCCCTCAAGTCGCTCAGCGACTCCCTCAAGGGCAAGCAAGGCCGCTTCCGTCAGAACCTCCTCGGTAAGCGTGTCGACTACTCCGCGCGTTCGGTTATCGTCGTTGGTCCCGAGCTCAAGATGCACGAGTGCGGTATCCCCAAGTATATGGCTGCCGAGCTCTACAAGCCCTTTGTTATCCGCAAGCTCATCGAGCGCGGCATCGTCAAGACTGTCAAGAGCGCCAAGAAGATTGTCGACCGCAAGGAACCCGTCGTTTGGGACATCCTCGAGAACGTCATGAAGGGTCACCCCGTGCTCCTCAACCGTGCTCCTACACTCCACCGCCTCGGTATCCAGGCTTTCCAGCCCAAGATGATCGAGGGCAAGGCTATCCAGTTGCACCCCCTCGCTTGTACCGCGTTCAACGCCGACTTCGACGGTGACCAGATGGCTGTCCACCTTCCCCTTGGCAACGAGGCTATCCTCGAGGCTCAAATGCTCATGCTCGGCTCGCACAATATCCTCAACCCCGCCAACGGTGCTCCTATCACCGTGCCCTCGCAGGATATGGTGCTCGGCCTCTACTATATCACCAAGCTCCGCAAGGGCGACAAGGGCGAGGGCGCCGTATTCTATGGCCCCGAGGAAGCCCAAATCGCTTATAACGAGGGCAAGGTTACCCTCCACGCTCCCGTCACCATCATGGTCGACGACATCGACGCCGAGGGCAACCACATCCGCCACCTCGTCGAGAACACCTCGGTAGGTCGTGTCCTCGTCAACCAATACGTCCCCGAGGAAATCGGCTACGTCAATACCATCCTCTCCAAGAAATCGCTCCGCGACATCATCTCGCGCGTGATCAAGAAGTGTGGTATTCCTCGCTCGGCTCAGTTCCTCGACGACATCAAGAACCTTGGCTACCGCATGGCATTCGAGGGCGGTCTGTCATTCAACCTCGGTGACGTTATCATCCCCGCCGAGAAGAAGGAAATCGTCGACGAAGGCTATCGCAAGGTGCAAGAAGTTGCCGACAACTACGCCATGGGTCTTATCACCAACACCGAGCGTTACAACCAGATTATCGATATCTGGACACACGTCAATACTCGCCTCACCGAGATTCTTATGAAGCAAATGGCTGAGGCTAACCAAGGCTTCAACGCCGTTTACATGATGCTCGACTCGGGCGCTCGTGGTTCTAAGGACCAGATCCGCCAGCTCGCCGGTATGCGTGGCCTTATGGCTAAACCCCAAAAGGCAGGCGCCGAGGGCGGTCAAATCATCGAAAACCCGATTTTGGCTAACTTCAAGGAGGGCCTCTCGGTGCTCGAGTACTTCATCTCGACTCACGGTGCCCGCAAGGGTCTTGCCGATACCGCGCTTAAGACTGCCGACGCCGGTTACCTCACCCGCCGCCTCGTCGACGTCGCTCACGATGTCATCATCAACGAGGAGGACTGTGGTACCCTCCGTGGTCTCGTTTGCCGCGAGATCAAGAACAACGACGAGGTCGTTGCCTCCTTGGGCGAGCGCATCCTCGGTCGTGTATCCGTTCACGATATCATTGACCCCCGCACCGGCGAGGTTATCGTCGCTGCCGGCGAGGAAATCAACGATGCCGCCGCCGACCTCATCGACGCTTCGCCTATCGAGAGCGTCGAAATCCGCTCGGTGCTCACCTGCGAGAGCAAGCGCGGCGTCTGCGCCAAGTGCTACGGTCGCGACCTCTCCAAGAGCCGCCTCGTGCAGAAAGGCGAGGCTGTCGGCGTCATCGCCGCTCAGTCTATCGGCGAGCCCGGTACTCAGCTGACCCTGCGTACATTCCACGTCGGTGGTGTCGCATCCAACGTTGCCGCCATCTCGTCGATCAAGTCGCGCTACGATGGTACCCTCGAAATCGAAGAACTCCGCACCGTCGATACCGAAGATACTGCTGCCAACGGCAAGCCCGTCAAGGTGGTGATCGGGCGATTGGCTGAAATGCGCATTATCGACGACAAGACCGGCATGATGCTCACATCCGCTGCTATCCCCTACGGCTCCAAGCTCTACTTCGAGAGCGGCGACAAGGTGGCTGTCGGTGACATCATCTGCGAATGGGACCCCTTCAACTCTGTGATTATCACCGAAAAGGGCGGTACTATCAAGTATCGCAACCTCATCGAGAATATCAACTTCCGCACCGACCTCGATGAGCAATCAGGTCTCGAAGATAAGGTCATCATCGAGTCGCGCGAGCGCGCCAAGGTACCCGAAGTCGACATCGTCGACGGCAACGGCGAGGTGCTCATCACCTATGCCCTCCCCGTGGGTGCACACCTTATCTACAACGACGGCGACGAGGTCAAGCCCGGTGCCGACATCGTCAAGACTCCCCGTGCTTCGGGTGGCGCCGGCGATATCACCGGTGGTCTGCCTCGTGTCACCGAGCTCTTTGAGGCTCGTAACCCCTCCAACCCCGCTATCGTTTCCGAAATCGACGGCGAAGTCCACTTCGGTAAGGTTAAGCGTGGCAACCGCGAAATCTCTGTCACCAGCAAACTCGGTGAAGTCAAGAAATACCTCGTGCCCCTGTCCAAGCAAATCCTGGTACAAGAGAACGATGTGGTCCGTGCCGGCACTCCCCTGTCCGACGGCGC
>JBJEDD010000030.1:0-4072 GCA_051871715.1 Muribaculaceae bacterium
CCGCCGGTGAAGACGATGATGTCGACGCCACCCATCTCGGCAGCATATGCACCGATATACTTGGTGATGCGCTGTTCGTACATGGCGAGACCCATCTGAGCGCGTTCGTTGCCGTCGTTGACAGCGGCTTCGATTTCGCGCATATCGCTTGAAATCTCGGTTACGCCAGCCATGCCGCTCTCCTTATTAATAATAGTCTGGAGTTGCTGGGCGGTGTATCCGTGCTTGAGCATGAGATAAGTGAGGACGCCGGGGTCGACGTCACCAACACGGGTGCCCATCATAAGACCCTCGGTGGGAGTGAGACCCATAGAGGTGTCGATGCTCTTGCCATTGAGGACGGCGGTGATAGATGCGCCGTTGCCGATGTGGCAAGTGATGATGCGCTTGGAGTTGATGTCAACGCCGAGGAAGTCGGCAACGCGCTGAGAAACATAGCGGTGGCTGGTGCCGTGGAAGCCGTAGCGACGCACGCCATCTTCTTTGTAGAACTTGTAGGGAAGTGCGTACATGAACGACTTGGCGGGCATAGTTTGGTGGAATGCAGTGTCGAAAACGCCGACCTGAGGCACGTTAGGCATAAGTGTGGTGATTGCTTCGATACCGGTCATGTTGGCGGGGTTGTGGAGCGGAGCGAGGTCGTAGCAATCCTTGATTTTTTGCTTGACTTCGTCGGTGATGAGGACGCTCTCGGTGAAGGTCTCGGCACCGTGTACCACGCGATGACCTACGGCATGGATTTCGTCGTATGATTTGATGCAACCATTGACGGGGTCGGTGAGTAGGTTGAGGACAGCCTTGATAGAGCCTTGGTGGTCGGTGAGCCCGAGGTCGATGATATCCTTAGAGCCGTCGGGCTTTTTGTATTTGAGGAAGCCGTCGGGGAGACCGATTTTTTCGACGCCACCCTCGGCGAGAGTTTTCTTGGCGTCAATGTTGATGAGCTTGTATTTGACCGAGCTACTGCCCGAGTTGATAACGAGAATATTCATAATGTAGAAAATTAAGCTTTAGAGCCAATAGCTTGGCAGCAGGTGAGTATGATGGTTTTGTAAATGTCTTCGGGGAAGCAGCCGCGCGAGAGGTCGCTGACGGGAGCGGCAAGACCTTGGAGGATGGGACCGATAGCCTCGGCGCCACCGATGCGTTGCACAAGTTTGTAAGCGATGTTGCCGACCTCGAGCGAGGGGAATACGAGGACATTGGCGCGGCCGTTGATGAGGCTCTCGGGAGCCTTCTTGTGGGCGACGGAGGGAACGATTGCGGCATCGGCTTGCAACTCACCATCGAGGATGAGGTTGGGGGCGAGAGTGTGTGCGATTTCGGTTGCTTTAACCACTTTGGTGACGCGGTCGTGCTTGGCAGAGCCCTTGGTAGAGAATGAGAGCATGGCGACGCGAGGCTCAATACCGGCGAGGTTGTGAGCTGTCTCGGCGGCGCAGACGGCGATTTGGGCAAGCTCCTCGGCGGTGGGGTCGGGGACGACAGCGCAGTCGGCAAAAACGAGGATGCCGTTGTCGCCGTAGGGGCTATTCTCGGGGAGGAGCATCAAGAAAGCACCCGATACGACGTTGATGCCGGGGCGAGTCTTGATAACTTGGAAAGCGGCGCGGAGGACATTGCCGGTAGTGTTTTGTGCGCCGGCGACTTCGCCGTCGGCATCACCTGCCTTGACCATCAAGCAGCCGAGGAACAGGGGATTGGCAGTAGTGAGGCGAGCCTGCTCGGGCGACATGCCTTTGTAGCGACGGAGTTCGTAGAGAAGAGGCGCGTATTTGTCGATAACGGCGTTGTCGCGAGGGTCAACGATGGTGGCTTTTTCGATATTGTTGAGTCCCATATCGGTAGCCATGCGCTTGATTTCGTCCTTGTTGCCGATGAGGATAATGTCGGCGATGTCCTCGCCGATGATGCGGTTTGCGGCGGTGAGGGTGCGCGATTCGGTTCCTTCGGGGAGCACGATGCGTTGCTTTTTGCTTTTGGCCTTAAGGGTCAGATTTTCAAATAGGTTCATAGTATATATAGGTGTTAATTTACATATCTAAGTTGTGTAGACCAAATTTCAGTGCAAAATTAGCAAAAATTAGAGAAAAAGAGCCGTAGAAATTGTTGATTTAACAAAAAATGTATTAAATTTGCGGTCAGTAACTATTAATAAACATCATTATGGACAGTATTAAGGATTTATTGGAGCAATTGCTCAAGTATTTTGACAGTGGCAATGTATTTTTCAAACCGTTCAAGTGGCTTTATTGGATAATCAGCGTGCTTGTGCCCATCTTCTGTATTGCCGGAATAACCGAGACGTTGGACAAGTTTAAGTATTTAAACGGAGCAGGTATATTCTTTGGTATTTTGATCATTCTTGTTATACTTGCTATTGCGTTTTTCGGCTTTTTGTATTGGTTCCGTCGCGCCGACGACGTTGAGGCAAGTGTTGATACCAAGGCACGCTTTGTTGCCCTGCCTCCGGTGTCACATTTTATCCGCACATTGGGCGAGTTCGCAGGCATTGTAGGTGCGTCAGCCGGTACACTTATTGCTTTGTTTACTAATCTGGAAATGACAATTGAAGGATATGGCAGAGGCGAAATGTGGGTAGCAGTAATAGCAATTCCTATTTTCAGCTATGTAGTGATAGTACTCACACGCTTTTTGTCAGAGATGATTAATGCTACAACCAGCATTGCCAACGATGTACATTCCTTGGCTGATTTCAATCCTCCGCTCAACTGATAAATGAGAATAGCAATAAAAAAACTCGGTCATTGACCGAGTTTTTTTATTTCCTTGAAGCGGTTGTTTACTTAACGACGCGACGCTCTTTGATGCGAGCCTTCTTGCCAGTGAGGGCACGTAAGTAATACAACTTAGCACGGCGCACTTTACCAAACTTGTTAACAGTGATAGAGTCGATGAAGGGAGACTCGATGGGGAAGATACGTTCAACACCGATGTTGTCGCTCATTTTGCGGACGGTGAAGCGCTTCTTGGAGCCTTCGCCGGAGATGCGGATGACAACGCCGCGATACTGCTGAATACGCTCCTTGTTACCCTCTTTGATGCGGTAAGCCACTGTAATTGTGTCGCCGGGGCCGAAGTCGGGATGTTGCTTGCCACAGGCAAAAGCTTCTTCGGCAACTTTAATTAAATCCATTGTAAATATAAATTTAGAATGTTAACAATTGCGCAATATACGCGAGCTACGTGTCTACGCCAGAGATTACGCCTTTTCGGGCGCAAAGGTACAAAAAATGTTGTTAACAGCCAAATATCAGCGAGATAAAATTGCTTAAATCTTAATTTTTATACCTGCGAATAAGCTGCGAGGCAACATAGGACCATAAATATATCCCGAGTCGCGGTCTTCGCCCTTATCAAAGTCTTTTTGATAGCTATTGAAGATATTTTGTACTCCGGCATAAATCTCCAGTGATGTGTAGTTGAAAACCTTGAAATCATATGAGACTTTGAAATTGGCATCGAGAAACGATGGAGTATCCACCGCAACGTCGACATCAGTTCCGGAGCCGGCGAGATGCTGTACCAGCATAGAGCCGGTGTAAGTGCCGGTAAATCCGAGAGATAGAGACCTCAAAGGATTAAACTTTAAGGTGAAATAGCCATAAGTGTCGGGAGTTTTGAACATACGTTTAACAGCCGGAACGTTCTCGTTTTCGCTCCATACTTCGGGTTGCTTGTATCTGCTTTTTTGTAGAGTAAATCCGGCTTGGAATTGAAACTTAGTGTTAAAGACGGCTTTAGCCTCAAGGTTGCCACCCCAAACTCGAGCGCCGCTGCCATTGTAACGTTCCAGCACTTGATTGCCCTTGTCGTCGGGTTGGTCAAGAAGTCGAAGAGCAAAAACATCCTTGAGGTCGGTAAAAAAAGCCTCAAACAAGACATTAGTCTTCACGCCGCCGAAAGTATGGTACCAATCAACCGAGGCGCTAATGCTATTGGAGCTTTCCTGCTTGAGGTCGTCAGCGAGGATAGTGACTACGCGGTCGCCGCCAACAATGGCAACGTGAAAATCCTCGTCATAGGCTTGCGGAGAACGGAAACCTGTAGA
>JBJEDD010000031.1:0-4065 GCA_051871715.1 Muribaculaceae bacterium
CTAAAATTGAGTTCTTCAAAAAAATTTACTAATTTTGCACTTGCCACTTGACTCTACATTCTTATGACTTTAGAGCACTACCTTGGCTATTAGATCGGTAGCACTGACGAAATATACGCCGTGATTGCGTATCGGTATCAGGCTGTCGTAGCCGTGATATACGAGGATACCGGTCGCTGTATATACGGTGATGAGACTTCCGGATGGCGCGCCTTTCACTTCTATGCCCTCTGTGGTGGCTACTATTTTTATACCCTCGGCATTGATGCCTTCTACGCTTGAGATGCCTACATTTACTGCACAGGTGGCTGTTACATTGCTACCATCGGTAGCTTTGGCGGTGATGATGGCCTCACCTACAGCAAGTGCATTGACTGTGACCGTACCATCACCATTGTCGGTCAGCGACGCGATATCGGGGTTCTCCACTTCCCAATTGAGGGTCTGTATCGTAGCATTGTCAGGTGCTATTGTGTATGTGATAGTTGTACTTGAGCCTATGGGCATTGTCACGCTTTCAGTATCCAGCGTAATCGTTTCCACATTTATTGGGCTTAATTCAATAATATTAGTGAAATCACTCCATACACCCGTTTCGGCATATGGCGTCTTTGCTCCTGCCGGTACATAGAGAATACACTCATCTTTATTAATATCTTTAAATACCGATGATGCAGCGCATACAGGCGGCGTAGGATTAAGTGAGGTGATTTTAACTACGTTCTGCATACCGGCGAATGCTTCTACCCCAATATTGGCAACATTGTTGCCTAATGTTATCTCGGTGACTTTTGTAGATTCTTTAAATGCACTATTCCCTATAGATACCACTGAGTTGGGGATGGTGATTGACGTCAAACCGGTGCAGCATTCGAAGGCATATGCACCTATCGACGCCACCGAGTTGTGGATAGTTAGCGAAGTCAGTGCGCTGCAGTAGGCGAAGGCATATGCACCTATCGACGCCACCGAGGCGGGGATGGTGAGCGAAGTCAAGCCGCTTAAGTTGAAGGCATCATTGCCTATCGAAGACACCGAGTTGGGAATGGTGATTGACGTCAAGCCGGTGCATTCCGCGAAAGCGCTGGCACCTATCGAAGTCACCGAATTTGGGATGACGGTATTCATGCAGCCTACGGTTAGTGTATTTGTAGCAGTTTCTATTATGGCATTACACCCTTCGCGCGAGTCATAGTTTGTGTTTTCTTCGCTTACTTCAATTGACGTCAAACCACTGCAGCCGGAGAAGGCATCATAGCCTATCGAAGACACCGAGGTGGGGATGGTGAGCGAAGTCAAGCCGCTGCAGTGATGGAAGGCATATGCGCCTATTGACGTCACAGAGTTGGGGATGGTGATTGACGTCAAACCCTTGCAGACGGAGAAGACATCATCACCTATCGAAGTCACCGCGTTGGGGATGGTGATTGACGTCAAGACTATGCAACAGCTAAAGGCACCGGCGCCTATCGAAGTCACTGTGTTGGGGATGGTTATTGACGTCAAACCGATGCAGAAGGCGAAGGCATTTTCGCCTATCGAAGACACCGAGTTGGGAATGGTGATTGACGTCAAGCCGATACAATCATAGAAGGCATATGCGCCTATTGACGTCACAGAGTTGGGGATGATGGTATTCATGCAGGCTACACTTAGTGTATTTGTAGCAGTTTCTATTATGGCATTACACCCTTCGCGCGAGTCATAGTTTGTGTTTTCTTCGCTTACTTCAATTGACGTCAAATTATTGCAGTGAGAGAAGGCTGCATAACCTATCGAAGTCACTGACTTGGGAATGGTGATTGACGTCAAGCCGGTGCAGTAGGCGAAGGCTTTTTTACCTATATAAGTCACTGCGTCGGGGATGGTGATTGACGTCAAGCCGCTGCAATAGTAGAAAGCCTCATCGCCTATCGAAGTCACCGCGCCGGGGATGGAGAGCGAAGTCAAGCCGCTACATCTGGCGAAGGCTTCTTTACCTATATAAGTCACTGCGTCGGGGATGGTGATTGACGTCAAGTCGCTACAATAGTAGAAAGCCCGCTCGTCTATCGAATTCACTGTGTTGGGGATGGTGACAGATGTCAAATCTATGCAGTAGGCGAAGGCAGTGTCGCCAATCTTAGTCACTGTGTAGGTCTTTCCGCCTTCACTGACTGATGAGGGGATATTTACCGTCCCGTCATACAATCGATAATCGTAACCAGCAACCTCAACCTCGTCATCGCTGATTATATTGTAGATGAATAAACCTGACGTGAAGTCGTAGGCATAGGACGCCGCACCGTTCAACGCCAGCAGTAGCGCAAGTAGTATTCGTTTCATATTTATAAGATTAATGATGCTTATACAATTAAAAATAGCCTGCCAACCCGCCAATGATGCCCTAAACGAGCTTCAGCCAGCGGTTTGCACCGCAAAGTTAATATTTTTAGATTTATCTCACAAACAATAGTTCATTGAAAATCGAAAATTGCTCCTCCTCCGCCACACTAACAAGATTATTTCAGAATTCCTGAATTAACACCCGATTGCTGAGACGCCTCATTGCCATGCTGTATCATTTTACCAAAACTGAAGGTATAGGTCACTGACAATCGAGCCAAAGCGTGATCGTTGATCGAGTATTTCTGTTCGATCCTATCGTAATAACGGCTGTGCATAATGCCTTCGTTACTTCTCCAGTTCCAGCGGGCAAAGTTGGCTAATTGCATCTGCAGGTTCCATGAGGAATTGGACCATCCGGCGGCAATGCGATAATATGATTTCGTTTTCATCCAGGTGCCAACCATACACCCATCGGGATATCCTTCCGGCGAGCAATAGAGCCCCGAAAAATTCCAGTTGCCGAGATAGTATGTGGCTTTTAGGACATAACTAAGATTTGTTTTATCAAGATTGTACGGATCACCGTTATGCACTGATGTGCCGGTTAGCTGTGCTGTAAGTTGGAACTTACTGTCAAAAAGTCGCAGACTTGCGTAAGCTCCGTAAGTCCATTGTGAATATCCACCTCCAGGTTGTCGAATTGTTCGCAGGATACCGTTTTCCGAAGGTACATAATCATAGACATATCGGTTGTCCACTATCCAGGTAGATGCAAAGGCAGAAATGCTGAATTTATTGCTCGGTATGAATGTATAATTCATTCCGGCATCGTAGCTGCCGTATGAAACCAGGTTGGGATTGCCCGTATAGCTCATAAGCGGATTGCTCTGAATAATAGCAGCTGAACGGTAACTTGACGATGGTATAGACTTCATGTGGTGAAATTCGCAGCGTATAGAATGGTGGTTGTTCGGGGTATATTGTAGTGAGTAATCTATCCATGGGGCAGCTGAATCATCCGTGTAATCAAGATATTTCTGTCTGTCCCAATGGTAGCCAAATCCTACCATACCATATACTTTGCCTATTGATAGGCTATACTGCACACCGGGACCGACTCGGTATGTCCGGGCGTTGTCGCTTGTATTTGTCGTGCCGAAATAACTTGTGTTGTTGGAGGTTATGATGGTTTGGAGCATGGCATTAAGAGAACCACATTTGCCAAATGAATGCGTATATGTCAAGTCTCCCCTGAATTGGTGAGAGTTGTCTCTTGCAGCGTTATAAAATTCACCGGAGCCAACCACAGCATACATACTACTTGTATTCGTATGCGAGTAAGCATACCTCGGCGAAAAGTTTATGGTATTATTGTCGTTGTCTTGTAACCTATGCATGATAGTTTACCGATCACACCCCATTTGTCGCAAGGGATTGAAAACCGTCCCATCTCGTCGGTAATTCCGTAAGTGATTACAGTGGAATCCTTCGGTGCAAGCAGCATAACAGTCGCTGCCACCACTGGTTCGTTGTCGTTGCCCACTGCTTTTCCTATGTAGCAATATTTGCCGTGCTGTAGGGCCTCGATGTAGTATCGACCGTTGGAACTGATAACCGACACCGGATTCAGTCCAACCAGTTGTCTGAGCATATCGTAGGCATCATTTGTATGTATGGTTGCCGTAACCGGGTATTTGTCGAGTTCGTTGCAAATGAAATTGATGTGGATGTCGGAAT
>JBJEDD010000032.1:0-4063 GCA_051871715.1 Muribaculaceae bacterium
GTGCTCGAGGCTTACTATGCTGCCGCCCTCAAGTTTTAGCGGACAGTAATAATAAAAAAATAGAGTGATTAAGAATTACGCGGCAAAGTTACAACATAGATTTTAATAATGCAAGTAATTTTGATTTTTTTTAATATCCTGCAAAAAAATATCGAAAACTTAGCAACGAAGTTACTGCTTTTTTCAAAAAAAGCAGTAACTTTGCAGCAAATAATAAAACATGACAAATAACGAGAACGACATAATACGGGTAAATCGTGCAAATTATGGCGAATACCGCAAAATACTTGCATCCGCTCAAGCAGGAGGACTAATCAAACTTCGCAATGGACTGTATGCCAAGCCTGAAGCACTGATGGGCGATACAATAGACATAGAATCAATTGTGCCCGGAGGAATACTATGCTTGTATTCGGCTTGGCGACACTACAATCTCACCACACAAGTACCCGGAGCATACTATGTAGCAGTGGAACGTTCACGCAAACTACGTCTTCCTCAATTTCCAACTATAAAGCCCGTATTTCAACGGGCAAAATTGCTTGAAATAGGTAAAGCAATAATTGAAATAGAAGACAAAAAGATAGCAATGACCGATATAGAACGATCGGTGTGTGATGCAATAAAGTACCGAAATAAGATAGGAATAGATGTAATGGTGGAAATAATAGATAGCTACTTGCAGATGCCGGGCAAAGATTTATCAAGACTAAGCAGATATGCTCGTCTTATGCGCATATATTCAACGCTCCAACAAATTTTACAGATAAAACTATGAAAGAAACAAGAGAGGCACAGTCGATAAAAGCAAGAATATTGAACATAGCGAGAGGAGACAACAAAACATACCAACAACTGATTGTTCGATTCTTTCATGAGCGAATACTATACAGATTATCAAAAAGCAAATATAGGGAGCATTTGATACTGAAAGGAGGTTCATTATTATATGCGTTCGAAGAATTCACTCCCCGACCGACTATTGACATAGACTTTGCGGGCAAAGCAATAGACAATAACAAGTCAAACATCATAAGAGTATTCCGAGAAATTACTTCAATGGAAACGCCGGAAGATGGAATAGAGTTTCAAACAGACACAATAACGGCACAAGATATCACCATAGAAAAAGAATATCCGGGCGTGAGAATAAGCCTCGTAGGTAGAATAGGTACATACCGACAACAACTAACCATGGATGTGGGATTCGGAGACATCATAGTGCCCGGACCAATCGAGATATTGTATCCAACAATCATTTCTTCTATGGAAGAACCACAAATAATGGCTTATTCATTAGAGACAGTCATTGCCGAGAAATTTCAAACTGTGATTGAGCGCGGACGATTCAATAGCAGGATGAAAGACTATTTCGATTTATACAGAATAATAACAGTACACAAATTCGATAAAAATCAAATACGAGAAGCGATTCTCGCTACGTTAAAAAACCGCAATACAATAATTACAGATGACAACGATTTCTTCGATAATGCGTTTAGTGAAGATATTCAATTGAACCGCCAATGGAATAACTATAAACGCAGACTAAACATAGAGTTACCCACATTTAAGGAGATACACAATACAATCTCCGGCTATATACTTTCGTGCTTAAGCGGAAATTTTAGTTAATTGTTGTTAATTATTTGTGGAGATTGGGGAGGAATGCATAACTTTGCAACACATATCACTCGGGGTTGACTGGTTTTGACAGCGTGTCGAGGTGGTGTGTAAGCGTGCAGAGCCATGGTGTACAGACTCTTAAAACCTGACATCGAACAATTTAATTGGCGAAAACAATCTCGCTCTCGCTGCTTGATTGAAGTATAGTAGATCAGCT
Source organism: Muribaculaceae bacterium (assembly GCA_051871715.1). GTDB lineage: Bacteria > Bacteroidota > Bacteroidia > Bacteroidales > Muribaculaceae > CAG-873. The sequence goes on from JBJEDD010000032.1 coordinate 1,844, forward strand.
TAATCCCCGCGACAGTCGCAGGGACGAGACATCACCCGATTGCCGTCTTCTCGAGGCGTATCGACCCGGTGGTGTAAGAAAATCGAGAATAGGACTCGGTGAGCCTCGTGACCGAGACCGAAATTATAGAGGATAAGGATATGTTTGGTCGTCTTCGGCCTGGCATGTCACGAAAACCAAACGAAGAATACGCACGTAGAAAGCACATTAGTTCCACGTTTGGACGAGGGTTCAAGCCCCTCCAACTCCACAGAGAGTCTCGGCGACCGGTTGCCGGGACTTTTTTTGTGTTTCGCAAAAAGTTAGAATTACAGAGGGCTTAGTTCTTTGAAGGCGTAGCGGCGCGGTGGGGTTGTGTCGAGGGTGAGGGTGCCGTCGGGGGCTATGTCGGCGATGGCGGCGTGGAGGACTTCGCCGGTGAGGTTGTCGCGCCAGGGATGGACGCCGGAGCCGCGCCATTGTCTTGAGCGATAGCGCGTTGTGAGGGCACGGATGTCGGGAGCCGCTTCATAGCGGTCGAAGTCGGTGACCATGCGGGCGACTATCTGCTCGAGGAGGGTGTGTAAGTCGTATTTGCGCCGGGTTAATTGCCACATGGAGATGGGGTTGGGCGCATCGCTGACAAAGGTCTCTTGGTTGACGTTGATGCCCACGCCAATAATCGAGCGGTCGATGTGCGAGCCGAACGAGTTCTCAATGAGGATACCGCAGATTTTGTCGTTGTTGACGTAAATATCATTGGGCCACTTAATTAGCACGTCGTGATTATCCATAGTTTCGGCGATAACATCGGCGACCGACATGCAGGTGAGCATTGATATGGCAAATGCCTCGGCGGGAGGAATCGTGCGTGGGCGTAGGACCATCGAGAAGGTAAGATTTTCGCCCGGAGCGGCTTCCCAAGAGTTACCGCGTTGCCCTCGACCGGCGGTCTGCGCTACAGTGGCGAGCACATCGCCATGCGCCGCTGAGTAGTCAGCGGCGATGGCGGTATTGGTAGATGCTATGCTATCAACCCACTTAATCATCAGCCTATAATCAAGTCGCGCGAATTGTCGTCGTTCACCTTAATTTCGACATTGACAGTGTCGTCGGGGAGGATGTCCTCGACCAAGTCGGGCCACTCGATGAGGCACAGAGCACCCGAGTCGAGGTAGTCCTCAAAGCCGATATCCATCACCTCCTCAAGGTTGTCAAGACGATAAAGGTCAAAGTGATAGATGAGTTCGGCAGTGGTGTCAGAGCGGTACTCATTGACGATGGCAAACGAGGGCGAATTGGCTTCGTCGGGGTCGACGCCAAGTGCTCGTACCAATGCCGAGATGAAGGTGGTCTTGCCGGCACCCATCGCGCCGTGGAATGTGTAGACGGTTTCGTCGCCCATCAATGCGAGGAACTCGTGAGCAGCGGCATCGATGTCGGCGGCAGAGGCTATGTGAATGGTTTTACTATCCATAGTGTTAATTATTATTATATATTTCCTCGAGGAGTCATGGTGATGAGCGGAATCAACATTTCCTCCATCGATATGCCTCCGTGCTGGAATGTTCCGTTGTAATATTGAACGTAGTGATTGTAGTTGTTGGGATAAGCAAAGAAGTCGCGATTGTCAGCGAAGATATATGCCGAGGAGACGTTGGGCGAAGGAAGCCCGAAAGCCTCGGGCCTCTTGATTTCGTATACTTGGCGAGGGTTGTAGTTGAGGTTTTTACCCACTTTGTATCGCAGGTTGGTGTTGGTATTTTTGTCACCTACCACCTTGATGGGATTGTCGACGCGGATGGTGCCGTGGTCGGTGGTGAGAACGATGCGAGCGCCCGAGGCGGCAATTTTGCGGAAGAGTTCCATAGTACTCGAGTGGCGGAACCACGACTCGGTGAGCGAGCGATAGGCGGCGTTGGTTGATGCGAGTTCGCGTATCATCTTTGACTCGGTGCGCGCGTGCGACAGCATGTCGATGAAGTTGATAACGATGACATTGAGGTCGTTGTTGAGCAATGAGGAGAAGTCCTTGAGGAGTCTCTCGCCTGCGACCGAGTCGTTGAGTTTGTTGTACGAGAACTTGTTGCGACGGCGATATCGCTCGAGCTGCGTAGCAATGAGCGGCGACTCGTTGAGGTTCTTACCCTCCTCCGAGTCGTCATCTACCCACATCTCGGGGAACATTTTTTCGATTTGCTGAGGCATCAAGCCCGAGAAGATGGCGTTGCGCGAATATTG
>JBJEDD010000033.1:0-4059 GCA_051871715.1 Muribaculaceae bacterium
TTCACGTTTTTTAGCAGTAGACCGATGCCCTATGCGCAGATTTTTCACTAATTTTGTGAATTAATTTTATAATCTATTGGCTATATGAAAAAGGTTGAGCGTCTTCTTGCTGAAAAACTACTGAAAATCAGTGCAATAATCCTTCAAATCGACAACCCGTTCACTTGGGCTTCGGGCTGGAACTCACCCATCTACACCGACAACCGCAAGACTCTGTCGTACCCCGAGATTCGCTCCTTCATCAAGGTGGAACTTACCCGCCTGATTATGGAGTCGTTCAAGGATGCTGAGGTCATCGCCGGCGTCGCCACAGGCGCCATCGCTCAGGGTGCCCTCGTTGCCGATACGCTGGGACTCCCCTACATCTATGTGCGTTCCACTCCCAAGGACCACGGGCTCGAAAACCTCATCGAGGGTAGCGTCAAGCCCGGTCAAAAGGTTGTTGTTATTGAGGATTTGGTCTCAACCGGTCATTCTTCGCTCAAAGCAGTCGAGGCAATTCGCGCCACCGGTGCCGAGGTTATCGGCATGGTTGCTCTCTTCACTTACAACTTCCCCATCGCCGAGGAGAACTTCCGCAAAGCCGGCGTTAAGTTGCTGACCCTCAGCAATTACAACGCTATGATTGAGGCTGCACTCGAGAGCGACTACATCCTCGCCAGCGATGTCGACACCCTCAAGGAATGGCGCCAAGACCCCGCCAACTGGACCCCCGCCCCTCGCAAGTCGGATTGCTAATCCGCCCCACATTTCATTTATTACCAAGCAATTATGGCAAAATACTCCGGAAAAACCGTCACCATCGCCAAGCCTGCCTCAGCGGTGGTGGATAGATTTAGCGACCTCTCCAAGCTTCAACCCGTAATCGACAACCTCCCCGAGGAACAACGCTCCAAGGTGGGCGATATTTCCCTCACCAACGATAGCATCTGCCTCAATACCCAACAAGTGGGCAAAATCACCTTCACCATCACCGAGCGCACCGAGCAACGCGTGGTTTTCAATGCCGTGGGGGCTCCTGTGCCCATGGCTCTTGTCCTGGACATCAAGCCCACCGGCGATGAGGAGTGTCAACTCACCACATCGATTGACGTGGAAATCCCCATCTTCATGCGCGCGATGGTTGGCGGTGCATTGCAGAAAGCTGCCGACCAATTCGGCGAGGTGATGCAAAAACTAATCTGATATGCCCCGCCTGAGGCTCTCCAAGGCATTCCTTACACTCGTCGTGGCAGCAATCGCCATGGCTGGCGTGTCGTGCGACCATGTTGACAACAAGCGCCTGCCCGTGGTGCCCGTCAACCTCATGTTTTGGACTCAAGCCGATTGGGACACCTATGGCGTCACCGGTGCCGGGCAATACCGCATCTTCAACAAGGAGAAACGCACCCCGGCGGGCTTCAACTACTTGGCTTCATCGTACACCGGATTTGGCGGCGTACTTCTATGCTCCACGTTCCTCGGCGAGCCGGTGGCATACGATGCCGCATGCCCCGTGGAGTGCCGCGCCGACGTGGTCGTCTTTATTAATGATAACTACGAAGCCGAATGTCCTCGATGCCACAGCCGCTACGACGTATTCTCGCTCCTGGGCGGAAGCATCTCGGGCGAAGCTGCCGAGAAAGGCTACGGCTTGCAAGTCTACACCGTGAGCCCCGGGCGCAACGGCGAATATATGGTTATATATAACTAATGAGAAATTATCGCGGATTGTGGTGCTTGCTGGCAGTGGCGCTCGGCGTCATTGCCGCGCTGTCTTTTTACAGCCCTGTGCGCATATTCGGCTACGAGTTGCGCGACTCGGGCATCGCGAGCGCCTTGAGCGACACATCATATTGCGCTGTCGAGGTCGTTGTGGAGCCGGTGGTCGCCGACTCGCTCTTCGAGCAAACCTTGGTCGCAGAGCCTGTTGAGCCCGACACTATGCCCAAGACCCTGCTATTCATCGGCGACTCGATGCTCGAGGGGCTCTCGCCGCGCTTGGCTGCATATGCCAAGCACAACGGGCACACCCTCTACTCGGTCATCTGGTACAGCTCAACCACCGAGGTGTGGGGACGCTCGGGCAAGCTCAAGGACTACATCAATCGCATCAACCCCGACTTCATATTCATCTCGCTGGGAGCCAACGAGCTCTTTGTCAGCGACATCATCACCAAGCGCGACAAGTATGTCAAGACCCTGCTCGCCGAGATAGGCGACATACCATACCTATGGATTGGTCCGCCCAACTGGAAGCCCGACACAGGCATCAATCGCATGATTAGCGACAACGTGCCCGCCGGCGAGTTCTTCCTGAGCGATGGCATGCACTTCGAGCGCACGCAAGACGGTGCGCACCCCACGCGCTCGTCGGCTGTAGAGTGGATGGACTCGGTGGTAAGATGGATGAACGTCAACTCGCCCCACCCCTTCCGCATGGAAGTACCGCCCATGACCACAGCGTCGGCGGCTCGCATCTTTGTCCACCAACCCAACGAACAATAATCACTGATGGCAATCGCGGACGTCCTCCACAACATCGGTGAGATGCTCACATACAATCCCGGGGAGCCGATGCTGTTCTCCAGCGGCACTTTCTGGCTTCTTTTCTTGCTCTTCATACCCCTCTACTCGATGGTGCGGAGCCATAAGTGGCAGATGCTAACCTTTGTGGTGCTCTTCAGCCTCTACTTTTATTACAAGTCGAGCGGCTGGTTTGTGGGCTTGCTGCTGGCGACCTCAGCCATCGACTGGTCGCTCTCGCGGCTGATGACACGCTGCCGGCGTCGCGCAGCGCGTAGGCTGTGCGTCGTCGCGTCGCTGCTCACCTCGCTGGGCATCCTCGGCTACTTCAAGTATGCCAACTTCTTCCTATGGAACATCAACGCCCTGGTAGGCGGCAATTTCCAGCCGCTCGACCTCATCTTGCCGGTGGGCATATCGTTCTACACCTTCCAGAGCGTCAGCTATATAGTAGATGTGTACAAAGGGCGTGTGCAGCCCACCCGCACATGGCTTGAATACTTATTTTTCCTGTCATTCTTCCCGGCATTGGTTGCCGGACCCATCGTGCGTGCCGATTATTTCCTGCCACAGATCGAGAATCGCCGCCCGGCAACACGTCGTGAGGTGTGGCTCGGGCTGTGGCTCATCATCCTCGGCGTGGTCAAGAAAGCCATCATCGCCGACTATATCGCCCAATACAACGACTTGATATTTTCCACACCCGGCGGCTACTCCGGATTTGAGACACTGATGGGCATCGTGGGCTACACAATGCAGATATACTGCGACTTTTCGGGCTACTCGGATATGGCGATAGGCATCGCGATGATTATGGGCTTCAGATTGGCACAGAACTTCAATTTCCCGTATAAGTCACAGAATTTGAGCGACTTCTGGCACCGATGGCACATCTCGCTGTCGACATGGCTACGCGACTACATCTATATCCCTCTTGGAGGCAACCGCCACGGGGTGGCTCGTACCTACCTCAACAACTTCATCACCATGCTCATCGGTGGCTTGTGGCACGGCGCAGCGTGGCGCTTCGTGTTTTGGGGAGCGATGCACGGCTTGGGGCTTGCCATCCACAAGGCATGCAAGCCGTGGCTGGGGCGCTTAGGCGACTCCTGGGGCATCAGGGCTATCAGCTGGTTTGTGACCATGACCACGGTGACTGCGTTGTGGGTATTTTTCCGCGCCGACACCTTCGGTGAGGCATGCACCATCATCGGAGCTGTATTTACCAACTTTGATTTGGCTTATGTCGTGCCCTTTGCGCAGGTGAGGAGCCTGTGGCTGGTGCTGATGGGCATCATCATCGCGGCACACTGCCTGCCCACACGCACCTGGCACCACCTGGGCACACGCTTTATATATGCGCCATGGGCTGCAAAATTAATTATTTTCATCGTAGTAGTGCAATGTGTGATTGAGTTGCGCTCGAGCGATGTAATGCCGTTTATTTACTTTAATTTTTAATTATAGCTTATTTAGCTATTATAGCTAAGGTAGCTATAAAAAATAGGACAGCCCGGGCATCGGGGATGCTCGGGCTGTCGGTTGATAGGGGGC
>JBJEDD010000034.1:0-4058 GCA_051871715.1 Muribaculaceae bacterium
CTTGTACAAGAAATCGTAGTCTTGAGCGGGGATAACACCGCCGGCGGTGACGAGGATATCCTCGCGGCCGAGTTTCTTGAGTTCGGCGATTACCTGCGGGATGAGGGTCTTGTGACCGGCAGCGAGTGAAGAAACGCCGAGGATGTGGACGTCGTTTTCGACAGCCTGGCGGGCAGCCTCTTCGGGAGTTTGGAACAGCGGTCCCATATCGACGTCGAAGCCACAGTCGGCATAGCCGGTAGCGACAACTTTGGCGCCACGGTCGTGACCATCTTGACCCATCTTGGCAATCATGATACGAGGCTGACGGCCCTCGCGCTTGGCAAATTCGGCGCACATCTGTTGAGCACGCACGAAGTCGGGATCATTTTTAGTTTCTGCTGAGTACACGCCTGAAATAGTTCTAATTACAGCTTTATAACGTCCTACGACTTCCTCGCAGGCGTCGGAAATTTCACCTAAAGTAGCACGGAGACCGGCAGCCTTGACAGCGAGGTCGAGGAGGTTGCCCTTCTTGGTGCGAACGCACTCGGTGATGGCTTGGAGGGCTTCTTTAACCTTAGCCTCGTCACGATGAGCGCGGAGGTCGTTGAGGCGCTCGATTTGCTCGGTGCGCACTTGAGTATTGTCGATTTCGAGGATGTCGATGGGGTCTTCATGCTCGAGACGATACTTGTTGATGCCGACGATGGTCTGTTGACCCGAGTCGATGCGAGCCTGAGTGCGAGCCGAAGCTTCCTCGATGCGGAGCTTGGGAAGACCGGTCTCGATAGCCTTAGCCATACCGCCGAGTTTCTCAATTTCCTGGATGTGTTCCCAAGCGCGGTGAGCGATCTCGTTGGTGAGGGCTTCGACGTAGTAAGAACCGCCCCAGGGGTCGACTTGCTTGGTAATCATAGTCTCTTCCTGGATGTAAATCTGGGTGTTACGAGCGATACGAGCCGAGAAGTCGGTGGGGAGGGCGATAGCCTCGTCGAGGGCGTTGGTGTGGAGTGACTGGGTGTGACCGAGAGCGGCGCCCATGGCTTCGATACAGGTACGACCGACGTTGTTGAAGGGGTCTTGCTCGGTGAGCGACCAGCCTGAGGTCTGCGAGTGAGTACGCAGAGCGAGCGACTTGGGATTCTTGGGGTTGAATTGAGAAACAATCTTAGCCCAGAGCATACGAGCGGCGCGCATCTTGGCAACTTCCATGAAGAAGTTCATGCCGATAGCCCAGAAGAATGACAGACGGGGAGCGAAGGCATCGATGTCCATACCGGCATTGACACCTGCGCGGAGGTATTCGAGACCGTCGGCGAGGGTGTAAGCCAACTCGATGTCGCAGGTAGCGCCGGCTTCCTGCATGTGGTAGCCCGAAATCGAGATAGAGTTGAATTTGGGCATATTCTGCGAGGTGTACTCGAAGATGTCGGCGATAATGCGCATTGAGAACTCCGGTGGATAGATGTAGGTGTTGCGCACCATGAACTCCTTGAGGATGTCGTTCTGGATAGTACCAGCCATCTCTTCGAGCTTGGCACCTTGCTCAAGACCGGCATTGATGTAGAAGGCGAGGACGGGAAGAACGGCGCCGTTCATGGTCATAGACACGGACATCTTGTTCAAGGGGATACCATCGAAGAGGACCTTCATATCCTCGAGGGAGCAGATGGATACACCTGCCTTGCCGACGTCACCGACTACGCGGGGGTGGTCGGCGTCGTAACCGCGGTGAGTAGCGAGGTCAAAAGCGACGGAAAGACCTTTCTGACCGGCAGCGAGGTTGCGGCGGTAGAAAGCGTTGGACTCGGCAGCGGTGGAGAAGCCGGCATATTGGCGGATGGTCCAGGGACGCAGAGGATACATGGCGCTGTACGGGCCACGCAAGAAAGGAGGAATACCTGAAACGTAGTTGAGGTGTTCCAGACCCTGGAGGTCATCCTTGGTATAAATAGGCTTCACCGGGATAAGTTCGGGAGTGAGCCAAGTTTGATCCTGATTGGCAGCTACGGCAGTGTGCTGAGCGCCGAATGAATCTTTTGTGATATCGATAGTTGAAAAATCGGGTCTCATAACTGTGATGTAACTGATTATTTATTCAAAAGACGGTTGTTAAAGTCGCGGAGAGTGTCGAGGACGTTGCAGCGCACGTGAACGAAGTCCTTGATACCGACAGCCTTGAGGTCGTCGGAGCAAGCGGGAGCACCGGCGACAACAAATTCGGCGCGGCCGTTGAGGTACTTGAATGCGGCGGGAGCGAGCTCGGCATATTCGTCGTCGCTGGAGCAGAGGACAACGACATCAGCGCCCTTGGCGAGAGCAGCGTCAACACCTTGTTCTACGGTATCGAAGCCGAGGTTATCGATGATTTCGTAACCGGCGCAGCCGAAGAAGTTGGTAGAGAACTGAGCGCGAGCGAGACGCATGGCGAGGTTGCCGATGGTGAGCATGAACACCTTGGGACGCTTGGCAGCGGCTTCGGTAGCGAGGCGCAATTCCTCGAAGTCGGAGGCGGCGCGCTTGCCACAGAGTTTCTTGCCCTCGGTAGCGTCTTCGCCACAGTGGCAAGTGCAGTTGCAGGCTTCGCCAACAATCTTGTCAGCGGCTTTCTCGTTGATATTGGGGTATTGGTTGGTGCCGAGGAGGACTTCCTTGCGGCGAGCAACATCGACGTGGCGCTTCTCGCAGGAGGCATTTACGGCATCTTGGATGGCATCCGACGAAGCGAGGGCGAAGAAGCCACCGGCGTTGACGGTTTCCAAGAAGAGTTTCCAAGCCTCGTTGGCGATAGAGACGGTGAGGGTCTCTACATAGTAGCTACCGCCGGCGGGGTCAACGACCTTGTCGAGGTGGGATTCTTCCTTGAGGAGGAACTGCTGGTTGCGAGCGATGCGCTCCGAGAAAGCATCGGGAGTTTGATAAGGAGTATCAAACGGGGTTGTGGTGATGGAGTCAACACCGGCGAGGGCAGCCGACATGGTCTCAGTCTGGCTACGGAGGAGGTTGACATGAGCATCAAAGATAGTTTGGTTGAAGCGCGATGTGGTAGCGTGTACGTGCATCTTGGCGCTCTCGAGCGAAGCGGGCTTGTATTGCTCAACGATTTGAGCCCACAACATGCGAGCGGCGCGGAACTTGGCGAGCTCCATGAAGTAGTTGGAAGAAACGCCCATGTTGAACTTGATGCGAGCAGCAACGGTGTCGGTGTCGACGCCAGCCTCGGTGAGGAGGGTGAGCCAATCAGCGCCCCATGCGATGGCGTAGCCAAGTTCTTGGTATATGTAAGCGCCGGAGTCGGAGAGGCGGTCGCTATCTACTGCGAAGAGTTTGAGACCGGGGACATCCTTGGCGATCTTGAGCAATTCGAGCGAAGTGGCAACAGCGGCGTTGATGTCAACAGCCTTGCCGTGGCGGAACGCGGGCTTGAGGGGGTTGAAGTCAACCGAGCCGCAGAAGTCGGCGGCGGCATTGTGCTTGTTGAGATACTCGACCAGAGCCTTCACGAGGTCCACCACCTTGCGCTGGCAGCATGAGAAGTTAAGCTCAACGGCGCTGACAGTGATGTCTTTGAGTAACACTTCGAGAGTCTCGACAGAGGGCTCGGGTACTTTGAAGCCCAGGGAGTTAACGCCCTTGTTGAGGACGTCGAGAGCCACGGCGTTAGCCTTGGCTGGCTCGGTCTCGGTGATTTCCTGGCGAGTGAGCCAGTCGTTGTCGGTGCGAGTGCCACGCACGAAGGGGAACTCACCCGGTAACGAATTTGTGGTTTTCAGGTCGGCGATGTCTTCAGCGCGATACATAGGCTCGACGTTGAAGCCCTCATTGGTACGCCATACCAACTTCTTGTTGAAATCGGCTCCTTTGAGGTCGGCTTCCACCTTAGCGCGCCATTCTTCGTAGGTCACGCCGGGAAACCGGTCAAATAGTTTTTCTGCCATAATTTAGATAATTATCTGTGATTTAAGTTTGAAAGTGTTCGTAATAATACCCAGCCATAGCGGCGCAATGGTTTAGGCACTGCAAAATTATCAAATATCCACCGATTTTGCAAATTTTTATCTTCTTATCGTTACACA
>JBJEDD010000035.1:0-4053 GCA_051871715.1 Muribaculaceae bacterium
TCACGAGTTCAAGACACCTATATCGTCAATCTCACTGGCGGCACAGATGCTCAACGACCCGGCTGTGCGCAAGTCTCCCACTATGCTGCAGCAAATTGCCTCGGTGGTCAACGACGAGACCAAGCGCCTCCGCTTCCAAGTGGAAAAAGTGCTGCAAATGTCAATGTTTGAGCGCCAAAAAGCCACCCTCAAGATTGTCGAACTCGATGCCAACCTCACAGTATATAATATTGTGAACACATTCAAACTCAAGGTAGAAAAATACGGCGGACACATCACCGCCAACCTTGACGCAATGAACGCATTGGTCGAAGTTGATGAAATGCACTTCACCAACGTGATATTCAACCTCTTGGACAACGCCGTAAAGTATCGCTCGGAGGAGCGCCCGCTCGACTTGGTGGTTGCCTCGCGCGACCTCCCCGACGAGCGCCTCGAGATTACCATCAGCGACAACGGCATCGGCATACGCAAAGACGACCTCAAGAAAATTTTTGACAAATTCTTCCGCGTATCCACCGGCAACCTCCACGATGTCAAGGGCTTCGGCTTAGGTCTTGCCTATGTCAAGAAGATGATAGGCGAGCTCGGCGGCACCATCTCGGTGGAGAGCGAAATCAATGTAGGAACAAAATTTATAATCATATTACCACTTTCTAAAAATTAAACGACTATGGAAGAACGCATGAAAATTCTGCTGTGCGAAGACGACGAGAACTTAGGCATGTTGTTGCGCGAATACCTCCAAGCCAAGGGCTTTAACGCTGACCTCTACAGCGACGGCGAAGCCGGCTACAAGGCCTTCCTCAAAGGCAAATACGACATCTGCGTGCTCGACGTGATGATGCCCAAGAAAGACGGCTTCACCCTGGCTCAAGAAATCCGCACCTTCAACAACGAAGTGCCTATCATCTTCCTGACTGCCAAATCGCTCAAAGAAGATATCTTTGAGGGCTTCAAGATCGGTGCCGACGACTACATCACCAAGCCTTTCTCCATGGAAGAATTGGTATTGCGCATCGAGGCTATCCTCCGCCGCGTCAAGGGCAAAAAAGGCAAAGAAATCACCATGTACAAGATTGGTAAGTTCACCTTTGACACCCAGAAACAGGTGCTCATGATTGACGACAAGGTCACCAAACTCACCACCAAGGAGAGCGAATTGCTGAGCCTCCTGTGTGCTCACGTCAACCAAATCCTTGAGCGCAACTATGCCCTCAAGACTATCTGGATCGACGACAACTACTTCAACGCTCGCTCTATGGACGTCTACATCACCAAGTTGCGCAAGCACCTCAAGGACGACCCCGCAATCGAGATTATCAACATCCACGGCAAGGGTTACAAACTCATCGCCGCCGATAACGAATCCATCAAGTAAGAAATCCCCCCTCTACAATAAAAAAGCCGGCTCTGCAGTCGGCTTTTTTATTTGGTCAACTTCTTGATTATCGCATCATATCGGGCTACAAAGGTCTCCACCGAGAATGTATCGGCAAGATGCCGCTTTGACGCCTCGCCCATCTTTACTCTGCCAGGCTCATCCTGCGCTAATTTAACGACACTCGCGGCTATCGACTCGGTATCACCTACGCTATGCAAGAAGCCGTTGACGCCATCACTCACCAAGCGGTCGTTGTCGCCTACTCGTGTGGCTATCACCGGCAAGTCGGCATTCATAGCCTCAAGAATTGCATTACTCGTGCCCTCGCTCGATGATGTCGACACGTAGATATCCGCCTCATCAAGCAACTGAGGAATATTTGACGGATTGATGAGCACTCGCACCTTGTCGCCAATGCCATGCTCCTCGACTTGCTTCCTTATCAGCTCCTCGAGAGGACCATAACCCACAATATCATATCGCAACGCAGGTACTTTCTTCATAGCCCGTGCCATAGCCGCAATTGCCGTGCCATAGTCCTTCTCCGGGACAAATCTGCCTACCGAAATCACTTTAATAATCTCGTGTGATTTCTTGGGTTCATATTCCTTGATATTTTCAAAGCAATTTGAGACGACCTCGAGCCGGTCGGCTTTAAACCCGGCTTTCGCAAATATTTCCTTCCCGGTATGCGAGTTGGGCACGGTAAGAGCCACAAGGTGATTGGTCACAAAGCGCTCGGCAATCATCTTGTGCCGCGGAAACCACGTGCAGCGCAATGACGTCACAACCGGTATCGAATACATCTTGCCGATAATTGCCGCGAAGGTATTCGCTGCTGTAAGCGACGAAAAAATCACCTCGGGACGCAATGATTTTATCAGCGCACACACGCCACGCATCCTTGCTATGGCGCCACCCATCACCAGGTGAACATTGATTCCGCTATCGGCAAAACGTGCTCGGAACTTATCATCAACTACCGAGCCATTCCACACGATAAGGTGAGAGTCGTATGCCGTAGACAGCGCCTTGGCAAGCAAAAATGCCTGCTTCTCGGCTCCGCCGCTTACAAGGTTTTTTACCAATACTGCTACGACTTTCATGTCTTGGATTGTTGACTTTATTCTCATCTTTAACGCAATTTAACGGCTTTTATTGTCATCGCAGACAAAAAATCGCTTGCCACAGCAATATTGATTTGCACGATAAAGCGAAAAATAATACCTTTGTACATTCAAATAGAAAGAAATAGGTATGCCTGCTAATACACCAAACAACAATAATAACTCTAAGCAGACCAAGAATCAAAATGCCAAAGACGTTGCTCGTGGCTTGATAATCGCTTGGTCGGTGTTCGCCGCCTTAGTGGTAATCGGTCTCCTCTTTTTTGTGCTCGTATACAACGGCATCATCGGCTTCATGCCACCCATCGAGGAACTCCGTAACCCTCAGGATAAATTTGCCTCGACAATTTACACCTCCGACGGCGTTGAGATTGGTCGCTATTTCCGCAACTCGGGCAACCGCGTTTATGCCGACCTCGACGAGGTATCGCCCAACGTGGTCAATGCATTGGTAGCCACCGAGGATGCTCGTTTCTTTGAACACTCCGGAATTGACGTGCGTGCTATGTTTCGCGTCTTTGTCAAGACAATTCTCATGCACAACCGCAATGCCGGTGGCGGCTCTACTATCACTCAACAACTCGCCAAGCAATTATATGCTCCCGAGAGTTCGGGCTTGCTCGACCGTGCCATGCAGAAACCCATCGAGTGGATGATTGCCATAAAATTGGAGCACTATTATTCCAAGGACGAAATCCTCAAGATGTACCTCAACCAATTTGACTTCCTCTATAATGCCGTAGGCATCAAGAGCGCAGCCAAAGTATATTTCAACAAGGATGCCGCCGACCTCTCCATCGAGGAAGCCGCCACATTGGTGGGCATGGTCAAAAACCCCTCCTACTATAATCCGGTTCGCCACAACGAGCGCGCTCGCAATCGCCGCAACATAGTGCTTGAGCAAATGTACAAAGCCGATATGCTCACTCAAGCCGAACTCGACTCGCTGCAGGCTCTACCTCTTGCGCTCGACTTCCACCGCGTCGACCACAAGGATGGTCTCGCCCCATATTTCCGCGAGGAACTCCGACGCTACCTCACCGCTCACAAACCCGACCGTAGCAACTATCATGAGTGGGAAAAGCAAAAATTTGTCGACGACTCCATCGCCTGGGCAAACGACCCACTGTATGGCTGGATTGACAAAAACCCCAAGGCTGACGGCACCAAATACGACATTTACACCGATGGCTTGCGCATCTACACTACCCTCGACTCGCGCATGCAGCAATACGCCGAGCAGGCAGTCGCCGAGCATATGAGCACCATCCAAAAACAATTCTCCCTCGAATTGCGCAACTCTTCAACAGCGCCATACACTTCCAATCCCGGTGAGTTGAGCGCCAACACTCGCAACACACTTATAAACAATGCAATACGCCAGAGCGAGCGCCACCGTGTCGCCCGCGTTGCCCACCGTACCACCGAAGAAATCGAGCAAGAGTTCAACACTCCCGTGGAGATGACTGTCTTCAGTTACAACGGTCCCATCGACACTGTGATGACTCCGCGCGACTCCATCCTCTACACCAAGGGCTTCTT
>JBJEDD010000036.1:0-7367 GCA_051871715.1 Muribaculaceae bacterium
GGGTAGTTTCCCCTTGAAAGAAATACTTCGCACTGCGCAAGCAACGATTTTAGGGATCGGCAGTTGCCGGTTGGAAGAGTGGAGGCATCCACTCTTTTTTGTTAATGAGGTATTACCTTCTGTCCCAACAAGACACCATTATCCGAAAAAAAATTGTGCTTGATGGCATCATAAGACCTATTTGGTCTTTCGGGATGTAGAAAATGTTGAGTAATTGGATATGCAATAAGGTCTGCAATCTGCAATCCAATTACATTGTCGCGCTTATATTTGAACTCAAAACCACATATATGGTTTCTTAACCGCTCAGGCTTTATCCATTTTGTGCCTCTATTTCTCAATCCGTTATAATAGTTAAGTAGTTTGGCATCTTCTTTTTTACCCCGCCTTTCAACGATTATAGATATTGTGGGACTATCAAAAGATTGATTATCAACGAAAAATATGCTTCTTTCTATCAGGTATGATAGCGAGAGACCATACACATCATCTTCCTCGCCTCTAACACAAAATTTGTTCAATTGTTCTTTGAGTATTGTACAGCTTACTATAACATAAGCATTATTGTAGGACAAAATCTCTTCTATTCCACAAAAGAAGCGAGCTCTCAGTTCATCATCTTTCAATACAATAAAATCATTTCTCCATTTACGAATATCTACTGAGTGTATAATCACATCTGTATTACCGAACACCTCTTGTTTTAATTTCATAAAATCATTGGTTAACTTTTTGAGATTTTCACTAGAGACGAGTATACCACACAGTGTAAATATTGGGAATGTAGGATCATACTTATCCAAATTATGGTCGCCACATTCATCTATGAATAGATAATATTTAAATGATTTTTGTTTTTCCATATTGTTAGAGACCGCAAAGTTAATCATTAATTGCGAACTCTACAATGGTGCACTTCGTTTTGGAATCTACATATAGCTGATGTAGCTAATGTAGCTAATTTAGGTGGGCGGAGGTGGTGGGAGGAACCCGCGCTGCGGGTTCTTGCAGCGTCATGCTTGTCGGAGGCGGTCTTTTTGCGAGAAAAGACGGATTGTTGATCGGTAAGTCCAAAAAAAACGAGTTACCGATCAACAATCGAAAGTTTTTTGTAATTTTGCAGTGAAATATGGAAACTAATAGGTCAGTATATCATCGAGGCGCTGAGGACGGCATGTACTTGGGTGTGACGATGGCGCTTGCCGTGCTGTTCACGGCGGCATCGTCGTACTATGCGTGGTGCTTTCTGCCGGCGATAGCGTCGGTGGTAGCAGTGCCTATAGTGGCGATGCGGCGCCTGCGAGCAGCGTACCTTGAGAATGATTGCAAGTCGACATTCTCGATGCTGTGGATGCAGGGCATCGCCGGATTTTTCTTTGGCGGCTTGATTATGGGCATCGTGTCGTATGCGGCGATGAAGTGGCTGCACCCCGGCTATATAGTCGAGCAAGCCCAATTGGTGGTTGATGTGTTCTCGCAGGCAGACAGCGAGCAGTATCAGTCGTTTGCCCGCGGAGTGTCGCGAGCCATCGAGCGAGGCGAGTTGCCCACGGCGATGGACCTCGTTGCCGAGTTGATATATGTGGCTGTGCTCACCGGCTCGTTGCTGTCGATATTGCTGTCGTTGTTTATACGAGCACGCTATCACTCTCATCAACAGCCACCGGCTTTTAATAAAAAATAACAATTTAAGGTACTATGGATATATCAGTAGTTGTGCCCCTATATAACGAGGCTGAGTCGCTGCCCGAGTTGGCGCAGTGGATTGAGCGCGTGATGAACGAGAATAAGTTTACCTACGAGGTGATATTTGTCAACGACGGGTCGACCGACGACTCGTGGCAAGTTATCAAGGACCTATCGGCAAAGAATCCCTGCCTCAAGGGCGTGGCATTCCGACGCAATTACGGCAAGTCGCCGGCGCTGAACACCGGATTTGCGCGCGCACAGGGCGATGTGGTCATCACCATGGATGCCGACTTGCAGGACTCGCCCGACGAGATACCCGCGCTGTATCGCATGATCACCGAGGAGGGCTACGACTTGGTGTCGGGATACAAGCAGAAGCGCTATGACCCGCTATCCAAGACCATTCCCACCAAGTTGTTCAATGCCACGGCACGCCGAGTGACCGGCATCAAGAATTTGCACGACTTCAACTGCGGATTGAAGGCTTACCGCAACAAGGTGGTGAAGCACATTGAGGTCTACGGCGATATGCACCGCTATATACCATATTTGGCAAAATTGGCAGGCTTCAACCGCATCGGCGAGAAAGTGGTGCACCACCAGGCTCGCAAGTATGGCAAGACCAAGTTTGGACTCGACCGCTTTGTCAACGGCTATCTTGACCTCGCCACGCTGTGGTTTACCGGCAAATTCGGGGGCAAGCCGATGCACTTCTTCGGCTTGTGGGGCTCGCTGATGTTTATCTTGGGCTTTATCGCCGTGGCTGTGGTAGGCTTTGCCAAATTGTGGAATATGGCACACGGCAACCATTATATCTTGGTGACCGACTCTCCCTACTTCTACCTGGCGCTGACGCTGATGCTGCTGGGCTCGCAATTGTTCCTGGCGGGCTTTGTAGGCGAATTGGTGGCACGCAACTCGCCGCGCCGCAACGACTATGAGATTGACGAAGAAATTAACATAAAACAAGAAACAAATGTCTGATTTACAATTATATCCGACGCTGATGTCGCTGATGGCAGAGCGTTATTCGTGTCGCAATTACGATGCGACACGCCCCGTGGACCACGATTTGCTGCGTGCAGTGCTTGATGCCGCGCGTATCGCCCCGTCGGCATGCAATCGCCAGCCGTGGCAATTCTTAGTGATTGACAGCGCCGAGGGCAAGGAGGCTATCGCTGCAGCCTACAGCCGCGAGTGGATACGCACCGCCCCTACATTCATCATCGCTATCGGCAACCACGACGAGGCATGGCACCGCGCCGACGGCAAGGACCACACCGATGTCGACCTCTCCATCGCTGTGGAGCATATTTGCTTGGCAGCCACCGCCTTGGGCTTGGGCACTTGCTGGGTGTGCAACTTCGATGCACCGGCTATTCGCAGCGCCTTCGGCATCGCTGAGCCTTTGGAGCCTATCGCCATCATACCTATCGGCTACCCGGCTGCCAATGCTGTGGTGCCTGTGAAAAATCGCAAAACCGCCCAAGATATAATTAAATGGGGAAAACTCTGATAAAGAGTGTATTAGCGCTGATGACACTGCTCGCAATTGCGGCATGCAGTTCGTCGGGATGCTTGGACAACGGGAGCGCTATCCCGTTGGCGGGCTTTTACGACTCTGCCACAGGCAAGGGGGTGAGCCTCAGCACGATAACCGTCCATGGTGTCGGTGCACCCGCTGATTCGGCGCTTATCCGTCCCGGTAGCACGGCGTCGCAGTTGTACCTACCCATGCATGCAGGGCATCCCTCAACCACATGGGTAGTGGAGTATGCCGACGAGGCGATATCATCACCCGAATACAACGACACCATCACATTCGCCTATGAGTCAATCCCTTACTTCGCTTCGGAGGACTGTGGAGCAATGTATTGCTACCGCGTCAACCGCGTGGAACACACCAGTCACTTGGTCGATAGCGTAGTGATGATTGACTCGCTCATCACCAACGTGGATATAGAGCGCATTAAGATATACTTCCGCACGGCTCAGGAGGAGCCTGCCGAATGAGAGGGCTCGCCAAGGTGCTGCTGATGGTTGTCGCCGTGACGTGTGCCGCTATGGTGTGGGGGCAGAGCGAGCAATCGCGCCGCGAGCGTCGCCGCATCAATCCCATAAACACCAATGCCACAGCCACTCAGTCGATCAATGAGACTCGCAACGACACCTCGCGCATCAATGCCGCGATACGTGCCCGCTCGACCTCGTTTGTGCGCGAAGATGGCGCTATCGTATATGTTGATACAATCAATGGCAGCGAGTGGATCGACTCAGCGACCATTCGCCGTGGCTCTCGCATGACCTACCCGCGATGGACAGCCCTAAGCGTGGGCGTCGACCTGTGGGACCCGGTGATGCGACTTTTCGGGCAAAAATACGGCGTGGTGGGCTTCTGGGCTAACGTATCGGTCTACAACCGCTTTTTCCCCACCTTTGAGATGGGCTTGGGCATGGCTAAGGATAGCCCTGCCGATATGAATTACACCTATCGCACGCCTATGAGCCCATATTTCAAGATTGGTTGTGACTACAATTTTCTGTTCAATTCCAACTCTGATTACAAATTTTTTGCCGGACTGCGCTACGGCTTTGCGCCCTTCAAGTGGGAGGTGAGCGACATCACGCTCAACTCGGGCTACTGGGGCGAGAGCACAGCCCTGGCGATACCCTCGCAGAGCGGCACTGCCGGGTGGGTGGAGTTCTGCCTCGGCTTGCAGGTGCGCTTGTGGAGCAATATCTCGGCAGGCTGGACCCTGCGCTATCACTCCATACTCCATGAGAGCAAAAATGTCCATGGCGAGCCGTGGTACATCCCCGGCTATGGCGCTCGTGGCAACTCGCTCACAGGCTCATTCTCAGTGTCTTACACCCTGCCATTGCAGCGCAAGGCGGCACCGGCAGATGCCGAAATCCTGCCCGACGACGAGCCGGCACCGATACCTCAAGACACGCTTGCAATCAATTGATTATCAGGCATAAGAAATAATGAGAGCCAAGGATAAAAGTGAAGTCCTTGGCTCTCGTGATTTTGGTATTTAGTATTTTAGAAAAGTCGGTCGGGATATATGCCGGCGTCGTGGAGGGCGGCAAACTGAGCAACGACAGAGGGGCGGTCCTCGGCATAAGTGACACCAAACCAGCGCGAAGTGGTGTCAAGTACCTTGACGGTGGCTTCGCCGCTTTGTATGAGGATGTTGACTGCAGTGGGGATGTAGTACTCCGACTTTTCCTCGCCACCACGAGCGTCGAGGAATTTGATAAATTCGCGCTTGGAGAAGTCAAAATAATCGGGAGTGAAGCCCCAGAAGTTCATCGACACCGGGGTGTTGGGGTCGAGGTAGCAAGTGACGCCGTTTTCGTCCTTGAAGGCGATGCGATGTTGGTCATCAAAAGCAATGGCTGTGCGCTCGACCACGTCGGTGAGTTTGCCGTCGACGGCGGTGCACACGCCGCGCGATACCGAGCCGTGCTCGGTGAGGGTATTTCCCACGCGGAAGCCCACCATGCAATAGTCGCCGGGGCGAGTGTGGGGGCGCGAGAGTTCCTCGGCAATGACGCGGAACGCATCGGTGCCATAATAGTCGTCGGCATTGATGACGGCAAAGGGTTCGTGGATGGCATCGGCGCCCATGAGCACGGCGTGGTTGGTGCCCCAGGGCTTAACGCGCCCCTCGGGAGCCTTGTAGCCCTCGGGAAGGGCATCGATGCTCTGGAATACCACTTCGGTGGGGATGTGCCCCTCGTATTTGGAGAGGACCTTATCGCGGAAGTCCTGCTCGAAGTCCTTGCGGATAACGAAGACGACCTTGCCGAAGCCGGCTTTGAGGGCGTCGTAAATTGAATAATCCATGATGGTCTCGCCGTGAGGGCCCAGACCGTCCAATTGCTTGAGACCGCCATAACGGCTACCCATGCCGGCGGCGAGAACAAAGAGTGTAGGTTTCATTTTATCTCACTGATATACTTATTGTTGTTTATTGTTTATTGTTTATTGTTTATTGTTTATTGTTTATTGTTGAGGGTTTATTGTTTAAAGTTTAGGGGTAGGGGGGAGGTGCCTCCGTTGACGTATGTGGCAACGACGCGGTGGCTCAGCGACGAGCCTGCCATGGGTGTCCAGCCGCAGAGGCTGACAACGTTGGCATCGGTTACGATGTGAGGGGTGTCGAGCCGTTCAACTATCACCATATCAGCATAATATCCGGGGCGAAGGAGCCCGCGGCGGTCGATGCCGAAGAGGGCTGCCGGCGCGCCGGCATAGCGCCAAGCGACTGTCGCGGGGTCGTAGAGGTCGAGCATTGCCGGGAGGGAAAATTGCACCATCGGAGCGCCTGAGGCGGCATGGAAGATGTCGCCTTGCTTGTCGGCGAGGCGGTGAGGAGCGTGGTCGGTGGCGATGATGTCGAGGCGTCCTGTAGCCAAGGCGTCGCGGAGAGCCGCGCGGTCGGTGGCGGTCTTGACTGCGGGGTTCATCTTGATGCGCGAGCCGAGGTGTGGATAGTCGTCAACTGTCCACAGCAGGTGGTGTGGCGATACTTCGGCTGTAATTTGCTTGCCAACAGGCGATTGCGCGGGGTCGAAAAGGTGAGTTTCAGCCTCGGTGGTGACGTGAGCCACATGTAGGCGCGAGCCATATCGAGTGGCGAGTTCCATGGCATGCTCGGTGGCTCGCACACAAGCCTCGGCATTGCGCAGACGGCTGTGCCACAGCATATTGTCGGGGTCGGCGATAGGCTCGGCGGCGCGGATATTGGCATTGATTATAGATTGGTCCTCGGCATGGACTACGATGCGAGCGCCTTGCGCCTCGAAGACCGAGGCGAGGGCATGAGGCTCGTCGAGGAGCATGCCTCCGGTGGAGGAGCCCATGAAGACCTTGACGACAGGCATCAAGTGTGCGGGAGCGGCGAGGAGTTCGGCGAGATTATCGGCAGTGGCGCCCATCATGAAGGCATAGTTGGCTGCCGAGGAGCGCTCGGCGCGCGCCATTTTGTCTTCCCAAGCAGCGATAGTGGTGGTCTGCGGGATGGTGTTGGGCATGTCGATGAAGGAGGTAACGCCACCGGCTACGGCGGCGCGGCTCTCCGAGGCGATGGTCGCTTTGGCTTCGAGTCCGGGTTCGCGGAAGTGGACGTGGCAGTCGATAGCGCCGGGCATCAGCAGGCAACCGCGCGCATCGACCACCTCGGTGCCGGCAGGAATGTCACCGCGGAAGTCGCCCTCGCCCATCGAGTCGATAAAAGCGCCGGCGGTGAGTAGCCAGCCACGGTGTGGCGAGTTGGTGCCGTCAACGACTAACGCATTGTGAATTAGCACATTCATTTCTGCGAGTAGTCGGGATACTTCTTGAAGAAACTATTCCATTTGAGGCGAACTACGCCGAATACAGCCTCGCCGAAGATGCCGCTGCTCATCTTGGATGTGCCCAAGACGCGATTGACAAAGATGATGGGCACCTCGACGATTTTGAAGCCATACTTGTAGGAGGTGAACTTCATCTCAATCTGGAAGGCGTAACCCTTGAACTTGATGGAGTCGAGTGGAAGCGCCTCGAGGACACGGCGGCGGTAGCAGACAAATCCGGCGGTGGTGTCGTGCACCGGTATACGGGTGATGAGTCGCACGTATTTGCTTGCATAATAAGACATTAGCACGCGCCCCATGGGCCAATTGAC
>JBJEDD010000036.1:7467-15716 GCA_051871715.1 Muribaculaceae bacterium
GCGGTGCCGTCGGGGGAGTTGTCATCGATGACCAAGACGTCGAAGTCGTGCTCGAGAGCAAGGACTGCGTCGATGATAGCGGCGGCGTTCTCACACTCGTTATACATAGGGATAATCACCACGGCATCACTGTGCCTCTGTTGCTGTGCGGTGTCCATATATGCTGATTGTTAAATAGTTACTTGTTGATAGTGGCGGCGAGGCGCACTGTGCGCACCGGCTGCATGGGGTCGTTGGTGATGACGGTGACCGTGGCGGTGACATACTTGTCGACGGCATATGCAGGGTCGAGGGTTACTGCCACCGAGAGTTTCTTGCCTCGGCTCACCTCGTCGCCCTTGTATTCGATGGTGACACCGGGGTCGGAGGTGTAGATGCGACGGATGAGCAACTTGTTGCGACCGGCATTGCCGATGGTGAAGGTTTGTGTCACCGGGGCATCGGGGGTGCCGTAGTCGAGGATTTCGTCGGAGAGCACCGAGATAGGGGCTTTCTGCTTATCCTCAGCCGAGAGCCTGCCGAAGTCCTCCTTGACATTGATGGTGATGGGGAGGGTGTATTGTCCGGCGCCCTCGACGTTGATGACGACGCTGTCCTCAACCAAGCCATAGGTGTCGCAAGCCTCGCTGTTCACATACGAGATGAGGGTGATTTGCTCGCCCGGCGAGGCTGGAGCCGGCGAGGGAATAAGTTCGACGAAAGCCGGCTTGTAGACGACGGCGACGCGCAGCGAGTCGGCAGAGCGGTTGTAGCCCTCGGAGTATACGGTCTTGCGTTGCCCCTTGGTGACCTCGCCGAGCATGATGCCGGCGGTCTCCAACTTGAGAGGACCGCAGTCGACGGGGAAGCGGCGGGCGACAGTCTCGTCGCTGCCGATGACCACGCCGACGATGTCGAGGCGCTGCTTGCCCACCGAGGTCTCGACATACACTTGCTTGTTGAGACGTCCGGGGCGCCCGGTGGGGTCAAAGGTGACCGATAGCGAGGCGGTGTCGCCCGGGGCGAGGGAGCGCACGGTGAAAGATGGCTGAGTGCAGCCACAGGTGGCACGGGCAGCCACAATCGAGGCGTTGCCCGGGCCGTCGTTGACCATTTTGAACTCGCAAGTCACGGGACCGTCCTCCTCGGCGAAGGTGCCGAAGTCGTGACGCGTCTCGAGCCAGCGCACCGACGGCTCAGCGAGGGCAGCCGATGCGGCAAGGCATAACGACAATGACAAAAATGCTCTGAGGGCTCGCATATTGAGAGGAGAGATTAAATTTCGTCGTTAAATTCGAGGGGTTGATTGATGATTTCGTGCCATGGCAAGCCTTGCTCGGCGAGGACCTTGAGGAATGGGTCGGGGTCAAATTCCTCGACGTTGTGTACGCCGGGCTTTACCCACTTGCCGGTGAGGAACATCATGGCGCCGGTCATGGCGGGCACGCCGGTGGTGTAACTTACCGCCTGCATGCCGGTCTCCTTGTAGGCTGCTTCGTGGCTGCAGTTGTTATATATATAATATGTGAGAGGCTTGCCGTCAACGCCGATACCCGAGATGCGGCAGCCGATGGATGTCTCGCCGTGGTAATTCTCGCCGAGGTCCTGGGGATTGGGCAGGACAGCCTTGAGGAACTGCAGAGGTACGATTTTTACACCGTTGTAGTCAATCTCATCGATGCGAGCCATGCCTATATCTTGGATGACGCGCAGGTGAGTGAGGTATTCTTGACCGAAGGTCATCCAGAAACGGGCACGCTTGATGGTGGGGTAGTTGATTACCAGCGACTCCAGTTCCTCGTGGTAGAGGAGGTAGGACTCGCGCGGACCGATATTGGGATACGAGAGAGTCTTGTGGAACTCGAGAGGTCCGGTGGTCACCCACTTGCCGTCTTGATAGTAGCGTCCGTTCTGAGTGATTTCGCGGATATTGATTTCGGGGTTGAAATTGGTGGCGAATGCCTTGCCGTGGTTGCCGGCATTGCAGTCGACGATGTCGAGGAAGTGCATCTCCTTGAAGTGGTGCTTGGCGGCATATGCGGTGAATACACCCGAGACGCCCGGGTCGAAGCCACAGCCGAGGATAGCGGTGAGTCCGGCTTTCTCGAAGCGTTCGCGATAAGCCCACTGCCATGAGTACTCGAAGTGAGCGACATCGCGAGACTCATAATTGGCTGTGTCGAGGTAATTGACGCCACACTCGAGGCAGGCATCCATGATTGTGAGGTCTTGATAGGGGAGGGCAACGTTGATGACCATGTCGGGCTTGTGGCGGTTGAACAATTCGACGAGGTCGGCGACATTGTCGGCATCGACGCGGTCGGCGCTCACATTGGGTCGGTTGATGGTAGCCACCAGCGCTTCACACTTGGCTTTGTTGCGCGAGGCGATGACAATCTCGGTGAACACTTCGGGATTTTGGGCACACTTGTGCGCTACGACTGTGCCGACACCGCCGGCACCGATGATGATTACTTTTGACATTCTTCTATTTCTTGTTTATTATTATCAATATGTTGCTTGTTGTCACGACGGTCCAGGGCGATGCACGCAAAGGTGAATAAGCCCAGAGCAATGAGTAGCAAGGTGTTGCATCCGAGGACCAGGTTGGCGAAGGCGCCTGCCGAGGCAGCGTCGACGCCATAGATACCGAGGGCAAAGATGATAGCCCACTGCCAGGGACCGATGCCGCCATTGGAGGGCACGCCCATAGAGATTGACGAGAGCACGAATGCCACCAATGTGGCTTGCAAGCCATAGCCGTGTTGCATAGCCGAGGTAAACTCAAAAGCCTCCATAGCCACTACCAATTGCAAGAAGTAACTACCCCAGATAGCGACGGTGAGGAGGAGCCACTTGCCGCGTCCGGGCATAGTGGCAACCACGCTGAAGCCCTCCCACAAGCCCTTGAAGATGCCGCGGAGGCGGGCGATGACCGCCTTGCCGCGCGGGGTGTGGGCGATGCGCCATGAGACTGCGCAAATCAGCGCGATGGCGACCCACATGCCGGGATAGGTGACACAGGTGACAATGACATCGACAAGTTCTTCATTTTGACTGAGATAAGCAAGGATGGTGCTCGACGATAGAGCGAAGGCGGTGAGGGTGAGGAGCGCCACGGTGATGGTGTCGGCGGTGCGGTCGGCGACCATCGAGCCGAATACCTGTGCAAAGGGTGCGCCTTGGCGACGTGCTATGTAGCCGGTGCGCCACAACTCGCCCAGGCGCGGAAATACCAAATTGACGGCATAGGTGCCGAAGATGCTCAGCACCACATAGAATAGGGGCACATTGATACCCAATGCCTGCAACTGGATGCGCCAACGCATAGCGCGGAACACATGCGATAGGGCAGCGATGACAAGCCCGCCGACAATCCAGCGGAAATCGCACTCAGTGGTGATGATGCGCCACATATCGGCAAAGTCGAAGTCGCGGAATAGCAACCAGCACAGTCCCACGCTGATGACCAGTGGGATGCCCACTTTGAACAGCAGACTCAGTAGTGACGGTTTTTTATTGTGCGAAATTTCCAATTTTTTCTCTTGTTAGTAGTAATTAATGCGCAAAGTTATGAATAAATGTGGGAAAATACTTAACTTTGCTCAAAATTTAGTCCTAAAGAAAATGAAAAAAATCATAATAACGGGAGTTACGGTGCTTGCACTGACGTTGCCGGCATTGAGGAGTGCTGCAGTGGAGGTGAGCCGCCCGGGCGAAATCGTCGCCGATGCGTTGGCTCTGAGTCCCGCCGAGGAGGCAGAATGGATAGCCGCCGAGGCAGCCTATCGCGCCGGCGAAGCCGATGCTGCAGTGCGCTTGCGCCAATTCATCGACCGCCACCCCGAGAGTGTGCGTCACTACGAGGCTCGACTGTTGCTCGCCGATGCATTGCTGAGCACCGATGCATCCAAGTCGCTGGAAATATATAACTCGCTCAACGCCACCAATCCCGGCGAGGGCTTGCGTGCCGACTTGGCATATCATCGCGCATATGCGCTGATGCGTCGTGGCAATTTTACCGATGCCGAGCAAGGCTTCGCCTCAGTAGTCACCGACCGACAATATGGTGCAAATGCCCGCTTCTACTTGGGTTACATCGCTTATACGCGCCGCGATTTCTCGCGGGCGCTTGATTACTTCGGGCGTGTCGACCGCCGCAGCCTGCCGGGCGCCGGTGTCGACTACTTTTTGGCTCAAATTTATTACTCACAGGGCGATTACTCGCGCGCCCTGAGTGCAGCCAAGGCTCTGATTGCTAATCCTATATGCGAAGATGTGACCTTCCGCGCCGAGGCATTACGACTCGCCGGCGAGTCGCTGTTCAACCTCGGCGACACCGCTGCAGGCATCGACTATCTCGAGCAATATGCCGCCGTGGCGACCAACCCCGAGTTATCTTCGCTATATATCTTGGGCACAGCCTGTTACAAGCAAGGAGATTGGGCTAAGGCAGTGAAATACTTGGCGCCGGTGACCGCGTCTGACTCGGCAATGGGTCAGAGCGCCTATCTCTATGTGGGCGAGGCTTATATGAAGCAGGGTAACAAGGACGCCGCGCTCATGGCGTTCGATGCCGCTCTGCGCCCCGACTACGACCCCGGGGTGCGCGAGGCTGCCTATTACAATTATGCCGTGGCAAAGTTCAGCGGTGGCAACCTGCCCTTCGGCTCGTCGGTCGCCACCTTTGAGGACTTCTTGCGTCGCTATCCCACAGGTGCTTACACTGCCGAGGTGCAGGAATACCTCGTTGCCGGATACCTCACCGACCGTGACTACGACACTGCTCTGGCATCTATCAACCGCATGAGCAATCCCACCGATAAGGTGCTGGCTGCCAAGCAACAAATACTTTATGCCCTGGGCACTCGCGCCCTCGCTGCCGAGGACAACGATGCCGCTTTGCTCCACTTGGAGCAAGCCTTGGAATTGGCGCACTACAATGCCGCTGTGGCAGCGCGCACTCACCTGTCGCTGGGCGAGGTGCTCTATCGACGCGGCGAGTATACCGCATCTGCCGAGCACGTCGAGCGCTATCTCGCCTCGGCACCCGCCAATGATGGCAATCGAGCCCTCGCTTATTACGATTTGGGCTATGCCCACTTTGGCAACAAAGATTATGAGGCTGCTGCCAAGGCTTTCAGCCGCTTTATTGCCTCGCCCGGCACCTTAGGGGCTGTTGTTGAGGCAGATGCTCTCAACCGCCTGGGCGATGTGGCTTTGTATGGCATGCACTTCGACGAGGCTATCGGCTACTACAAGCGCGCTTCGCAGCGCGCCCCCGAGTGTGGCGACTATCCGCTGTTCCAGCGCGCTGTTATTGCGGGCTACAATCGCGACTATGAGACTCAAATAGAGGAATTTAACCGCCTATATGCGCAGTTCCCGTCGTCGTCGCTTATCCCCGAGGCGCTTCTCGAGCAAGCCGAGGCTTATATCCAGCGCGGTGATGTCGATAGGGCAATTGCCACATATCGCCGTGCTGTAGACACCTATCCCACCACCGAGCAAGGGCGTCGCGGACGCCTGCTCATGGCGATGCTGATGCTCAACAACGGCAACCGCGACGGAGCCATCGCCGAGTATCGTCGCGTAGTGGAGATGTACCCCACCGGCGAGGAGGCATCGATGGCTGTTGCCGAGTTGCAACGCCTTGCCGCTCAGGATGGTACGATGGCTGAACTTGCCGCCTTCCTGCAGTCGGTGGAGAACGCACCACAGATGGATGTGGTCGTTGCCGACCGCCTCACCTTCGAGGCAGCCGAGGAAATATACTTGCGCACCGGTGAGACGGCACGCATCGAGCAATATCTAACCGACTATCCCACCGGTGTTTACCGTGGCAACGCCTGGGAGTATATGATGCAGAGCGCCGTGGCAGCCGGCAACACACGCGATGCGCTGAGTTATGCCGAGGCGGTCATCGAACACTACCCTGACAGCCGTAGCGCCGAGGAAGCCCTCGCCGTGCAGGCACAGGCGCTCCACTCGCTGGGGCAAGGTACCGAGGCTCTCGAGGCGTGGGAGGCATTGGCTCAGCGCGCCTCGACCGTGGCGATGCAAAACCGCGCTCGCACCGGCATCATGCGCGTGGCGCGTGACCTCGGCGACTACGAGCGCGTCATCGCTGCCGCCGATGCCTTGTTGGCATCGTCGACTGCCGGCACCGAGGACCGCAACGAGGCTATCTTCTCGCGTGCCGTCGCCCTCGATGGTTGCGGACGCACCGCCGAGGCTCGAGACGCTTGGCGCTCCATCGCCTACAACACCGACGATATCAACGGTGTCAAGAGTGCCTACTATTTGGCTCAAAGTCTCTATGACTCAGCCGAATACAGCGAGGCTGCCGATGCCACTCGCGCCATCATCGACTCGGGCACACCTCACACCTACTGGCTCGCTCGCGCTTTCATACTCCACAGCGACATCCTCGCCGCACAGAACAATACCTTTGAGGCTCGCGAATACTTGCGCTCGCTACGCGAGAATTATCCGGGCTCTGAGACTGATATTTTCCAAATGATTGACACACGCTTAACTGAACTACAATGAAAAGAATTGCCTTACTCGCTGTCGTGGCAACCGTTGCCACTGCCCACGCTCAAGACATCACTACCGAAGTGGTGGTTGACCGCACCGCCGCTCCCGTGGAACGTGCCGCCACTCGTACCACTCGCTTGGTGCCCTCGGTAACTCTCCCCGCCGTGGAGCCGGTGCAATTGTCCACCGCCAACTACTCTCTGCTGTCGCCCATTGAGCGCTCTTTCACCATACTACAGCCGCCTGCCGGTGTTGCAACTCCGGTGGCAAGCCCCTATCGCGGATATGTCACCGCTGCATATGGTCCGGCATATAACCTGTCGGTCATTGCCGGCTATCGCGCCCTCGCCACCGACAATGCAACCCTCGACGTGCATGCCGACTTCGACGGCTTCTCGCATCGTGACCCCGACTATGATGCGCGTCAGATATACAATGCCTTTGCCGTCGGTGCCGACTATGCACTGCGCGTCAACGACTACTCGCGCCTCAATGCCTCCGTTGGTTATAGCCTCTCATCATCGGCTCATTTAACCCGCCACAGCCAGAGCCGCAATGTCGGACACCTCGACCTGGGCTGGTCATCGTCGGTCGAAGGCTTGGACTATGAAGCGTGGTTCCTCGGCGAGTTCAACGCATCCTCCGATGCCGAGATTATTTTTGATAAAACCTATCGGTATGACGGATTGAAGCAACAACGTTTTGCCATCGGTGGCAAGGCTACCTTGCCCTTCGACGAGACTTACGGCTTCGGTGTCGCTCTGCGCGGTGACTTCATCCACTCGTCTGTTGACAAGAACCTCGGCAAGAGCAGCACCCCGGGCATCTTCAGCGTGCGCCCATTTGTCGAACTTGGCACCGACGACATCACCGCCACCGCCGGACTCAACTTCGACTTCTTCACCTCGGTCAATGCCAAGATGTACCTCTCGCCGCAAATCGAAATCACCTGGCGCCCCGACGAAATCATCGCATTGAGTGCCAAGGCAACCGGTGGTACAGGATTTAACACTATCGACGATGTTCTCGACATATGCCCGCTTGTGGGCTTCATTATGCCATACGACCGTTATCGTCTGCCCTTCGACATCGAGGGCTCATTCGTTGCCGGACCCATCAGCGGTGTTGCTATCACCGTCAGTGGCGGATATGCCAAGGCCGAAAATCTTGTCACCGTCGGCATGTGCGACATCATGAACCTGAGCAACGTCAAGGGTTGGCATGGCAAGGTGGGTGCCGAGTACACTCAGCGCCTCTGGGGTGTCAACACCTCCATCGCATTCGCTCAATCGGGTGCCGGCAAGGGTTACTATCAGTGGCGCGACGGTGCACGCATGGTATTCACCGCCGGTGGTCACGTCATCCCCATGGAGGGGCTTACACTTGCCCTTGACTATCAATTCCGCGACCGCCGTCACGTTGCCGAATACGACCTGGGTTGCGTCAGCAACCTCAGCCTTCGCGGCGACTATACCTTCAACGACCGCATCGACTTCTTTGCCCTCGGTGATAATATTCTTTCGCGTCGTTACCAAATGACCGGAGGTATTTTCTCACAGGGAATCGTGGTCATGGCAGGTGTAAATTACAAATTTTGACACCTAAAAAGGCGATTTTTGGACTGATTTTGAAAAAAATAATAAAAAAATTTTGTAGAGCCGCCAAAAATATCTACCTTTCCATCTTTGTCACTTTTGAGGGGTATAGTTTTGGCTGTCAGGGTGATAACC